>NZ_JBFBEK010000010.1:68256-248872 GCF_040683715.1 Streptomyces sp. NPDC093260 | reverse complement strand
CCGGCCCGGGGGGGGGGGGGGGCCGGCGGGGGGGGGCGGGGGGGGGGGGGGGGGGGGGGCCGCCGGCGGGCGGGGGGGGGGGGGGGGGGGGGGGGGGCCGGGGGCGGGGGGGGGGGGCGCCCCCGCGGCGGTGGGCGGGGGCGTCACTCGTTGAAGACGGCCTTCTGTACCTCGTTCGGTCCGTCGAAGTGGTCCTGCTTGAGACCGTCGAGCCTGCTGACGATCTTGTCGTCGGCCTTGTTCTTGCGGGCCCGTTCCACCAGGTGCTGTTTGTCCGTGGGGTAGTCGGCGCCGCTGAGGGCCTTCTGGAGGTCGATCGGGCTGAGGTCGGCCATGGGAGCCTCCCGTGGGGGGTGGTGCGGCCGCCGCGGGGGCGGCCGGTCCGTGCTGCGGTTGTCTCTCGCCTGTCGGAGTGCCCAGCGGCGGCGCGGGCATTCAGCCGCCGTCCCGGCTACGGCGCGGGGGCCGGCCGGCCCCGTACGCCCCTCTGGCCGACGCGGATCACACCGTGCTACCAAGAGCCATGAGCGCACACGCGGCACACACCGACCCGTCGGCACCCGGCGGGGCCTACGACGCGGTGATCGTCGGCGGCGGGCACAACGGACTGGTCGCCGCCGCCTACCTGGCTCGCGCCGGGCGGTCGGTACTGGTGCTGGAACGGCTCGACCACACCGGCGGCGCGGCCGTCTCCACCCGCCCCTTCGCCGGCGTGGACGCCCGCCTGTCCCGCTACTCCTACCTGGTCAGCCTGCTGCCCCACAAGATCGTCCGGGAACTCGGGCTGGACTTCCGGCTGCGCACCCGCACCATCTCCTCCTACACCCCCGCCGAACGGTCCGGCCGCCCCACCGGACTGCTCGTCGGCGGCGGCGAGGAACGCACCCGGCACTCCTTCGCCCGTCTCACCGGCTCCGACCGCGAGTACGAGGCCTGGCGCCGCTTCTACGCGCTGACCGGCCGCGTCGCCGAGCGCGTCTTCCCCACCCTCACCGAGCCGCTGCCCACCCGTGAGGAACTGCGCCGCCGCGTGGACGACGAGGAGGCGTGGCGGATCCTGTTCGAGGAGCCGATCGGCGTGGCCGTCGAGGAGAGCTTCGCCGACGACCTGGTGCGCGGCGTCGTCCTGACCGACGCCCTGATCGGCACCTTCGCCGACGCCCACGACCCCTCCCTGGCGCAGAACCGCTGCTTGCTCTACCACGTGATCGGCGGCGGCACCGGCGCCTGGGACGTGCCGGTCGGCGGCATGGGCGCCCTCACCGACGCGCTCGCCGACGCGGCCCGCTCGGCCGGCGCGCACCTCGCCACCGGCCACGAGGTCCTGCGGATCGCCTCCGACGGCGGCGAGGCCGAGGTCGCCTACCGCACCGGCGACGGCCGCGAGGGCACGGTCGGCGCCCGGCACGTCCTGGTCAACGCCTCCCCGCAGGCCCTGGCCGCACTGACCGGCGACACCCCGCCGGAGCCGGCCGAGGGCGCCCAGCTGAAGGTGAACATGCTGCTCAAGCGGCTGCCCCGGCTGCGCGACACCGCCGTGGACCCGCGCGAGGCGTTCGCCGGCACCTTCCACATCGCCGAGGGCTACGGCCAGCTGGCCGCCGCCCACGCCGAGGCCGCCGCCGGGCGACCGCCCGCCGTGCCGCCCTCGGAGATCTACTGCCACTCCCTGACCGACCCCGGCATCCTCGGCCCCGGCCTGGCCGAGCGGGGCTACCAGACGCTCACCCTGTTCGGCCTGCACACCCCGGCCCGGCTCTTCGCCGCCGACCACGACGCCGTACGGGACGAACTGCTCGGGGCCACGCTCGCCCAGCTCGACGCCCACCTCGCCGAACCGCTCGCCGACTGCCTGGCCACCGACGCCGAGGGACGGCCCTGCATCGAGGCGAAGACGCCGCTCGACCTGGAGCGCGACCTCCGTCTGCCCGGCGGCAACATCTTCCACCGGGCGCTGAGCTGGCCGTACGCGCAGGAGGGCGCCGGCCGCTGGGGCGTGCAGACCCGGCACCCCAACGTGCTGCTGTGCGGGGCGGGCGCCGTGCGCGGCGGCGGGGTCAGCGGGGTGCCCGGGCACAACGCGGCCATGGCGGTGCTGGAGGGACGGGGGGACCCCGGTGACTGAAGGCCTCCGCCGCGGCGACGGTGAGCGAACGCCGTGGCTCGCTGGGCCGGTCAGTGTGCCGCCCGGTAGGGGGCCGGGCGGGTCTCGGGGCCGAGCCGGGCCACCGCGCGCAGTACGTGTTTCGGCGGGAGCTGCCAGCGCACCCGGGCCGGGATGCGGCGCAGCAGGGCGCCCGTGGTGCGCAGCCGTCGGGTGACGACGGCGGGCGCGGGCGCCGCTCTGCCGTACAACTCGTGGGCGTACGGCGGCAGGGCGGCGTACGCCAGATGTGCCACGCGCCGCCACAGCACCTCGCGCGCCGGGACGAGCAGGGGGTGGGTGGGCGGCCGGAGCAGGAAATCGTCCACGGCGCGCGCGTCCGCTCCTACGGCGAGGTGAGGTCGCACCGCCTCGAAGTAGGCGGCCAGCTCGGCCCGGCTCGCGGGCACGTCGGCGGGGTGGAGGCCGACCAGGCGGGCGCTCTCGCGGTGTTCGGCGACATAGCGGTCGGCCTGGGCGTCGGTCAGCGGGAACCCGGAGCGGCTGAGCACGTGCAGATAGGAGTCGATCTCCGCGCAGTGCACCCACAGCAGCAGTTCGGGCGCGTCGACCGGGTACCGCTCCCCCGTGTCCGGGTCGGTGGCCGACAGCATGCGGTGGATCCTCCGCACCCGTGCGCCGGCGCGTTCGGCGGAGGCCGTGGTGCCGTACGTCGTCGTGCCGACGAAGTCCGCGGTGCGCCGGAGGCGGCCCCAGGCGTCGCGCCGGAAGTCGGAGTTCTCCATCACCGCGCGCACCGCACGCGGGTGCAGAGCCTGGAGGTACAGGGCCCGGATGCCGGCGATCCACATCATGGGATCGCTGTGCAGCTGCCAGGTGACCGAGCCGGGGCCGAACAGGCCGGGGTCGCGCGCGGGGGTGCTCTGCGTCCGTTCCGTCTCCATCCCGGCAGGCTAGCGCCGCGGCGGCGGCCGGGGCAGGGGCGGTGCCACGGAGCCGGTCAGGCCAGGGTCGCGAGGAACTCCTCGCAGGCCTTGGCGCAGGTGCGGCAGGCGTCCGCGGTGCCCTCCGCGCCCGGGTGCCGGTCGAAGACGTGCGCGCTCTCCAGGCACACGGTCCGGCACCACTCCACCTGGGTGCGGATACCGGCCTCGTCCTGGCAGTTCTGCTCGGACAGGACGCGGCAGGTCGTGTCGCAGACCTCCGCGCACATGATCCCCTTGCGGCGCAGGAGTTCCTGCTCCTCGTCGCCGCCCGGGTCCACCAGGCTCGCGCGCAGGGCACAGGCCCGCGCGCACTCCGTGCACGCCTGCGCGCAGGCGAACCGGTCCTCCAGGAACTGGACGAGTTCCTGTTGCGAAGTCGTCGATGGGGTCGTAGGTGTCGAAGTCACGTCCGGCCGGGTAGCCGGTGCAACTCCCGCCAAACCCGGTGCTCCCAAGGGGTGCGGCCGTTTTTCGCCGCCCGCCGGGGGCACCCGTCCGGCCCGTGGGACACGGAGGACGGGGCCCGTGGGACACCTACGACGAGAGGTGAGGATCAGTGCCCGGACGACAGGAGCTGCCGTCGACGCTGGAGCGTTCCTCCGAGGACGCCCAGCGCACCTGGATCAAGGCCCATGACTCGGCCGTCGAGACGTACGGCGAGGGCGAGCGGGCGCACCGGGTGGCGTACGGCGCGCTCAAGCACATGTACGAGAAGGTCGGCGACCACTGGGAGCGCAAGGAGGGCGGCCGGAAGGGTCCCTCAGACCCGCGGTCGGCACGGCCCCGCGGCCAGGGCGGCCGCAGCGGCGAGGGCGTGGACGAGGGCGCCTCCAAGGAACACCTGTACGACGTGGCGAAGCGGCTCGGCATCGAGGGGCGTTCGCACATGTCGAAGGGCGAACTGCTGGACGCCATCCGCAAGGCGAACCGCTCCAGCACCCGGCGGGCGCGGGAGGAGTGAGCCCGCGGCGGTGTGCGCGTCGTGTCGCAGCGGCGGGTGGGGATTGCCTCCGCCGCGACGACGAGCCGGCGGGTGCGGGCCGGTGCGGCGGCGTGCGCGAGACGACGGCCGGCGGGTGTCGCCCGAGTGGACCGGTTCGTGGTCCCGGCCCGGGGTACCCGCGCTCCATGAGTACCGCATCGCTGGACATCGCCGCAGCCCAGGGCACCAACGTCTGGCCGTTCGCAGGCATCGGCCTCGTGGTGGTGGCCCTGCTGATCGGCGCCTTCTTCCTGGGAGCCCGTATCCGCCGCCGTGAGCCCCGGCCGCCGCGCCCGGAGGAGCAGCCGCGTCTGCCCGAGTCGGGACCCGTGGGCGAGGTTCTGGAGAACCGTGAGCCCGACGAGGTGCCCACGGGCGGCGACCGCCTGACGCCGCACCGGCTGAACGCGCACGGCAACCTCGGTTCCCGGACCAGCGCCGAGCAGGCGCGCCCCCGCTGGAACGAGGGCGGCAGCGGCTCGTTCGGCAGCGGTGGGCCCGGCGGTCACTGACCCCGCCGGCCCGCACCGCATGAGGCCGTCGTACAGAGGGAAGTGAGAGCCATGGCCGATGACCCCGGCCGCAGTACCCTGCCCCTGCCCGACTACGACCACCTGCCGCTCGGCGCGCTGGAGAGCCGCGTGCGCTCCCTGTCCGCCGGGGAGGTCGAGGAGCTGCTCGCCTTCGAACGCACCCACGCCGACCGGCTGCCGGTCACGGAGGTGCTGACCGCCCGGCTGGAGCAGCTGAAGGCGGGCGCCGAGCCCACCGGGGGCGATCCGAGGGCGCTGCGCCCCGAGCAGGGCGGGACCCGGGCGGGCTCCCCGGTGACCCCGGCGACCTCGCCGCAGCCGTCCAGTCCGCCGCCGCACGGCACACCCGACCAGCGGGGCAAGCCGAAGGGCGACCGTACATAGAGCGGGTGTCACACCTGGTCCCGGTACCGGCGCACGGACGACCGTGCGCCGGTACCGGTGTGTATGACGCCGACCCGGGTCCTTCGTGCTGCCGTGCTCCCTGCCGACTGCCGCCGCCGGGAGCGCCGCTGAGGACGTGTGCGTGTGACCGGCGAGGGTGCGGGGCACCCGGGGCCGGGTGACGACCGGGCCGGCGCCGTGGCCCGGCAGGGCGAGGGAGGTTTCCATGGCGGACGCGAATCGGTCCTACGACGACGGGGGCGAGGTCCCCCTGGCCGGGTACGCGGCGCTCGCCACGACCTTCGCCGCGAGTGCGGCGCTGTTCGCCGCGGCGGCCCGGCGGCGGGGCGTACGCCTGCCCGACCGCGTCCCCCCATGGGACCTGCTCCTGCTTGGCGCGGCGACGTACAAGGGGTCGCGCCTGCTGACCAAGGACAAGGTGACGAGCTTCCTGCGCGCCCCCTTCACCCGCCGCGGCGAGGAGATCCCGGCGGGCGAGGTGATGGACGAGCCGCGCGGCAACGGGGTGCGGCGGGCCGTCGGCGACCTGGTGTCGTGCCCGTTCTGCAGCTCGGTGTGGGTGGCCGGCGCGCTGGTCGGCGGGTACGCGTGCGCGCCCCGGGCCACCCGGCTGGTGTGCGCGGGCCTCAGCGCGGTGACGCTGGCGGACTGGCTGCAGTACGCGTGGAGCTTCACACAGCAGCGCGTGGAGGGCTGAGGGACCCTCCGGCCCACCACTCCGCTCCGGGCCGTACCGCACCGTTCGGCACGAAGAGCGCGGGAGAGGCCGGTGTTCCCCGGAGACCATCTCCGGGGAACACCGGCCTCTCCCGCGCGCGACGATGCGTGCGGGGGTGCCGGTCGCCGGTCGTGCAGCCCGCGGTGCAGGGCGCGCGCCGCCCCCGGCACGCCCCCGTCCGGCTCGTTCCCGCCTTCCTCATCACCGTCGCCGCACGTGACCTTCGGTGCCGCAGGGCCGATACTGCCGAGGGGAGCGCTGCGGCCTCCTCGTGTCCGCCCGTCCGACTTGCCTGAGGACCCGTCAAGGGGGTCAGCATGAAGTCAGCGCCCGCACCGCCGGGGGCCTCCTCCGACCCCCGCCCCCGACCACCCGGACCAGCACCGCCCGTACCCGCCTTGACCAGCGAAGAAGCAGGTCGGAGCCGTGCCTGTTAAGCTCACCAGGAGGTACCCATGAGGATGCTCATCAACGTCGCCGAGACAGTCGTCGCGGACGCCCTGCGCGGTATGGCCGCCGCCCATCCGGAACTGACGGTCGACGTGGAGAACCGGGTGATCGTACGGCGGGACGCCCCCGTGGCCGGGAAGGTCGCCCTGGTATCCGGCGGCGGGTCCGGGCACGAGCCGTTGCACGGCGGGTTCGTGGGGCCGGGAATGCTGTCTGCGGCCTGTCCGGGTGAGGTCTTCACCTCCCCGGTCCCCGACCAGATGGTGCGGGCCGCGGCGGCGGTGGACAGCGGCGCGGGCGTGCTGTTCGTCGTCAAGAACTACACGGGCGACGTGCTCAACTTCGACATGGCCGCAGAACTGGCCGAGGACGAGGGCATCCAGATCGCCAAGGTGCTGGTCAACGACGACGTCGCGGTCACCGACAGCCTGTACACGGCGGGGCGGCGCGGCACCGGGGCCACCCTGTTCGTGGAGAAGATCGCGGGCGCGGCGGCCGAGGAAGGGCAGCCGCTGGAGCGGGTGGAGGCCCTCGCCCGGCAGGTCAACGAGAACTCCCGCAGCTTCGGCGTCGCGCTGAGCGCCTGCACCACCCCCGCCAAGGGCTCCCCCACCTTCGACCTGCCGGCCGGTGAGCTGGAGCTGGGCATCGGCATCCACGGCGAGCCGGGCCGCGAGCGGCGGCCGATGATGACCTCGGGCGAGATCGCCGACTTCGCGGTCAACGCCGTCCTGGAGGACCTGAACCCGCGCAACCCCGTGCTGCTGCTGGTCAACGGCATGGGCGCCACTCCGCTGCTGGAGCTGTACGGCTTCAACGCCGAGGTGCACCGGGTCCTCGCCGAGCGCGGGGTGGCCGTCGCCCGCACGCTGGTCGGCGACTACGTCACCTCCCTCGACATGGCGGGTGCGTCGGTCACGCTGTGCCAGATCGACGAGGAACTGCTGCGGCTGTGGGACGCGCCGGTGAACACGCCCGGTCTGCGCTGGGGCGCCTGACCGCCCGGCCGTGCCTGGACCGTACCTACCACGTAAGGGAGACCCCGTGCTCGACGCCGACTTCTTCCGCCGTTGGATGACGGCGACCGCCGCCTCCGTGGACCGCGAGGCCGACCGCCTCACCGCCCTCGACTCTCCGATCGGGGACGCCGACCACGGCAGCAATCTGCAACGCGGGTTCACGGCCGTGGCGGCCGCGCTGGAGAAGGAGGCCCCGGACACGCCCGGCGGGATCCTCACCCTGGCCGGGCGGCAGCTGATCTCGACGGTCGGCGGGGCGTCCGGGCCGCTGTACGGGACCCTGCTGCGCCGGGCCGGCAAGACGCTCGGCGACGCCGCCGAGGTGAGCGAGGAGCAGTTCGCCGAGGCGCTGCGGGCCGGTGTGGACGGGGTGACGACGCTGGGCGGCGCGGCACCGGGCGACAAGACGATGGTCGACGCGCTGGTACCGGCGGTGGAGGCGCTGGGCGACGGTTTCGCGGCGGCCCGTTCCGCCGCCGAGGACGGGGCCGAGGCGACGACCCCCCTGCAGGCCCGCAAGGGCAGGGCGAGCTATCTGGGCGAGCGCAGCATCGGGCACCAGGACCCCGGCGCCACCTCGTCCGCGCTGCTGATCGCGGCGCTGGTGACGGCGGCCGAAGGGGCGGAGGGCTGACATGGGAGACGGCAAGCTGGTCGGGATCGTGCTGGTGTCGCACAGCGCGACGGTGGCGGAGTCGGTGTCGGAACTGGCGAAGGGGCTCGCGGGCGGCGGAGTGGCGGTCCCGGTGGCCGCTGCGGGCGGACGGCCGGACGGCGGGCTCGGCACCAGCGCGGAACTGGTGTCCGCCGCGGCGGCCTCGGTGGACCGGGGCGCGGGCGTCGCCGTCCTGACCGACCTCGGCAGCGCGGTGCTCACCGTGAAGGCGCTGCTCGCCGAGGGCGACGAACTGCCCGAGGACACCCGCCTGGTGGACGCCCCGTTCGTGGAGGGCGCGGTCGCCGCGGTCGTCACGGCGGCCACCGGGGCCGACCTCGACGCTGTGGCGACGGCGGCCACGGAGGCGTACAGCTACCGCAAGGCCTGACCCCGCCGGCACGGCCGCCGCCCGGGCCGCCCGGCCGACACGCACGGCGTGCTCCGCGCCTGCCGCCCGGCCGGAGCCGCACGGCGCGGGCCGCGTACGGCCGGCACGGCCCCACGCCGTCGCCGCCGGGGACGGGTGACGCTCGCGCCGCCCGCGCCGCCCGTCCCGAACGGGCGGCGCGCTCCTGGCCGCCCGGTGCCGCACCGTCGTCCCGGTGCGGTGCGGCCGCCGATCCCTCCGGACGGGTGGTCGCCGCCGGCCGCTCCACCGCGCCACGGACGTCCGGCCTCGCCGGCCGCCCTGGCCGCCCTGGCGGCCCTGGCCGCCTGCGGCTGTCTCCCCGTAGGGACCCCGGTCCGGAAGCGGCCGACCGGCCGTCGGCGGGAGGCGGGGGCGCCGGACCGGGGCCCGGCTCCGCGCTCGGGCGCGCGGTTGTCGCCCGCTGTGAACGGGCGGGGTCCGTGGCGGCAGCCGACGCGGACCACGCGTGGCCCGCGTCGGACGGCGTAGCGGCGTCAGCCGGTCGGTACTGCCGCGCCGGCGCGGTCGACCAGGCGGCGGGCCAGCCGCTCGCCCTCCGCCACGGCCGCCGCGTGGTCCTCGATGGGCCTGACGCGGGAGTGCTTGAAGACGATGTAGGTCACGCCCGAGCGGGCCCCGCCGCCGCGCGGGTCGGCGGGGATGCCGAGGCGCCGGGCGGCGGCGTAGGAGGCCTCGCCGATGAGGTTGCGCGGCCCGGTGTCGCCGACGACCGCGTACTGCACCCGGCCCCGGTAGACGACGGCCGCGACCGACCCGCCGCCGACGGAGTGGTCGCGGTGGTCCCAGACCCGGCTGGGGGCCGGCAGCACGATGTACGGCAGCCGTTCGGCGTTCAGCCGACGGCCGTCGGACTGCTGGTAGGCCGCGGAGGACGAGAAGTGCGGGTCGGTGCGGCGGTTGCAGCGGCGGGTGGGCCGGCCGTCGCAGTCGATGTCCAGATCGGCCTTCCAGAAGACGGCGCCGGGCAGCCCGCAGACCGGGATCGTCGCGGGTTCGCCGGCGTCCGGGCGGAGCCGACCGCGCGAGACCTGCGCGCAGCCGCGGACCAGCGCCAGCAGGTCGGCGGCGCGGACGCCCCCCTCGCTCCGCGCCGTCGGCTCCTCGTGGGACCGGTGCGGCGCGGGGGCGGCGGGCAGCGTCGTCGGAGCGAGCAGGGCGGCGCTCGCCGCGACGAGCGTCAGCGACTGGACACGCACGATACGGAACCTCTCCTCGGGGACATGGAAGGACATTCCTCATATATGAGATGAATGTGATCGTGCGGCCCACGTTAGGTGACCGGGCGGCGCATGGCCCGCAACACATGCAGGGCGGCCGGGGACCGAAGCCGCGCGGGCCCGGTCCCCGGCCGCCCGCGCCGGCGCGGCGACAGCGACGACAGCGGTCCGCGCCTCGGCACGAACTGGCGCGTCACGGACGGCAGTTCGGCCGGGTTGACGCCAGCATACGGAACGCGCCCCGAAGGTCGCCAAGGGCCTTGACGCACCGCCCTCTTGATGCGCCCTCAGCGAGGCGGCATATTGGTCCGGACCATTGACCGTGCGGCGTCTGTCCGTCCGCGCCGCAGTTGACGGGGAGGCAGCCTCGTGCGACGCGTTACGGGTCCCGTTCACCGCCGTGGCAGCGTCCCCGGGCGTGTCGTCGCCGTCTGCGGCGCGCTCGCCCTTCTCGCCGGCTGCGCGCAGGGCGCGGCGGACGACGGCGACGGCGGGCTGCCCGGGGCGCCCACCGGGGTCACCGCCGCGGCAGGCAGCGCGACCAGCGTGCACGTCATGTGGAACGCGGTGCCGGCGCGGCCGGGCGTCCGCGGTTACGAGGTGTACCGCGGCGGCACGAAGGTGCGGGACGTGCCGGCGTCCGAGCACATGGTGGACGTCACCCGGCTCGCCCCGGCGACCACGTACGCCTTCACCGTGCGGGCCCGGGACGCCGACGGGCGGCTCGGGCCGCGCAGCCGGGAGGTCCGGGCGATGACGCCGGCCGCCGCGGCGGCGGACCGCTCGGCCCCGACCCGCCCGCTCGCCCCGCACGGTCGGGCGGTCGGCAGCCGGGTCGTACAGCTGTCCTGGTCCCCGTCGGCGGACGACCGCCACGTGGCCTCGTACGACATCTTCCAGGGCACGACGAAGATCCACAGCGTGGGCGGGAGCCAGACGGCGGCCGTGGTCACCGGGCTGCGGCCCGGCACCTCCTACTCCTTCACCGTCCGGGCCCGCGACGCGGCCGACAACCTCTCCCCCGCGAGCGCCCCGGTCCGCCTGACCACCGCGCCCGGCTCCGACGACGGCCGGGGCACCGCGCCCGCCTCCTTCCACGCGGCGACCCACCGCACGGACGGCGCCTACTACCTCGACCTGGACTGGGTCGCGCCGCGCACCGACGGCGTGGTGACGGAGTACCAGGTCCAGCTCGACGGGCAGCCGGCCACCTCCCTCGTCTGGGGCGGGGACGCGCCGCGCGGGAAGGCGACGTACAGCTTCTACCTGGGCCGCGAGGCCGGCCAGAGCCATCGGGTGCGGTTGCGCGCCCGGCTGCCCGACGGCACCTGGGGCGGCTTCACACTCGAGCTCACGGTGACCACGGGGCGGCCGTAGACCCGCGGGGGCGGCGGGCGGCGGGCGGCGGGCGGGACCGTGACCGCCGTCCGGCCGTCCGTCGGAAGACCGCCCGGAGCGCGGAGACGGCCGGCGCGGGGCCGTCCGGGTCCCGCGCGGGCCGTGACCCGCGGGGGCACTTCGTCCGCGCGCGGCGCTCCGGGCCGCGGTCGCCGTCACCCGAGCGGCCGCGCCGGGGGTGCGGCGGACGGGCGGGAGGCGTTGGCTGCCCGTGAGGCAGCACGGGCGATTCCCTTCCTCCGGCGGCACATGGGGTGGTCCGCCGACCGTGCCGCCGGAGGAGAAGTCCCATGCACGACACCCAGCCGCTCCTCCGCTCCGCGCCGGTCGTGGCGGCCGCCGCCCTCGCTCTCGGGCTCGCCGCCGGACCGGCCGCTGCGGGGCCGGGCATCTCCGTGAAGGCCATCGGCACCACGGTGTCGGTCACCACCAGCGCGTGCACCCAGGTCGACGGCGGCTGGGGAACGGCCTCGCTGCTCAGCAGCGGTCAGACCAGCTTCGCACAGGGCCGCCGGATCGCCCTGGCGGGCACGACCGTCAGCCAGTCGGCGGCCTGGCAGAGCGTGCCGCCGGGCACCTACACCGTGATCGTGGTGTGCGCGAACAACATCACCGCCGGCACCCAGTCCGTCGTCGTCTCCGCCGCCTCCGCCCCGGCGGTCTCCGCCACCTCGGCGCCCTCGCGCGGGGTGGCGGGCGGTCTCGGTGGCGCGGCCAGGGACTACGGGCCGCTCACCCTGGCCGTCGGCGGCGGACTGGTCGGCCTGGCGCTGATCGCCACCGGCTGGGTGCTGCGCCGCCGCTCCAGTCCGTACCAGCTCTGACCGGGCGTCAGGTCGCGTCGCCTGACGGGCGGTCGGTCTCCGTGTCACCCTCGTCCGACGGCAGTTCGCCGAACTCGGCCACCGCGTCGCGCAGCCACTGCGTCCAGAAGGTCTCCAGGTCGATGCCGGCCCGGAGCACCAGATGGCGCAGCCGGTCCGGCGAACTGTCCTTGCCGGGCGGGAAGTCGCGCTCCTCGATCTCCCGGTACTTCGCCAACTGCCGCTCGTGCAGTTCCAGATGGCGTTCGAGGTCGTGCGCCAGGCCGTCGGTGCCGACCACCGCCGCGGCGCGCAGCCTGAGCAGCAGGGTGTCCCGGAGCGGCTTGGGGTCCTGGGCCGCCGCCGTCCAGCGGGCCAGTTCGGCACGGCCCGCGGGCAGGACCTCGTAGCTCTTCTTCTGCCCGCGGGCCGGCTGCTCGGCGGGCAGGGCGCGGATCATGCCGTCCGCCTCCAGTCTGCCCAGCTCCCGGTAGATCTGCTGGTGCGTCGCCGACCAGAAGTAGCCGATCGACTTGTCGAAGCGGCGCGTCAGCTCCAGCCCCGACGACGGCTTCTCGAGGAGGGCGGTGAGGATCGCGTGCGGGAGTGACATGCGGTCATCCTAGGGAAGGCCGTCGCCGCCCACGCCGTCCCTACAGCGCCGCCGCCAGTTCCGTGCCCTGCTTGATCGCGCGCTTGGCGTCCAGCTCGGCGGCCACGTCCGCACCGCCGATGAGGTGGACGGAGCGGCCCGCGGCGACCAGTTCCTCGTACAGGTCGCGGCGCGGTTCCTGGCCGGTGCACAGCACGACGGTGTCCACCTCCAGCACCGTGCTCGCGCCGTCCACGGTGATGTGCAGGCCCGAGTCGTCGATCCGGTCGTAGCTGACGCCGGGGACCATGGTGACGCCGCGGTGTTTGAGCTCGGTGCGGTGGATCCAGCCGGTGGTCTTGCCGAGTCCGGCGCCGACCTTGGTGGTCTTGCGCTGGAGCAGGTGCACGGTGCGCGGCGGCGCGGGCCGCTCGGGCTCGGCGAGACCGCCGGGGGCGCGGTAGTCCATGTCGACGCCCCAGGCCCGGAAGTAGGCCGCCGGGTCCTCGCTCGCCTTGTCGCCGGGGTCGGTCAGGTACGCGGCCACGTCGAAGCCGATGCCGCCCGCGCCGAGGATCGCGACCCGGTCGCCGACGGGGGCGCCGTCGCGCAGGACGTCGAGGTAGCCGACGACGCTGGGGTGGTCGACGCCGGGGATCTCGGGGGTGCGCGGGGTGACGCCGGTGGCGACGACCACCTCGTCGTAGCCGTCGAGGCCGTCGGCGCCGACCCGGGTGTTCAGCCGCACCTCCACACCGTGCGCGTCGAGCTGGTGGCGGAAGTAGCGCAGGGTCTCGTCGAACTCCTGCTTGCCGGGGACCCTGCGGGCGACGTCGAGCTGGCCGCCGATCTCGCTCGCGGCGTCGAACAGGGTGACCCGGTGGCCGCGTTCGGCCGCCGAGACGGCGCAGGCGAGGCCGGCCGGCCCGGCGCCGACGACGGCGACGTGCTTGCGCCGCCGGGTCGGGGAGAGCACCAGCTCGGTCTCGTGGCAGGCGCGCGGGTTGACCAGGCAGGAGGTGATCTTGCCGCTGAAGGTGTGGTCGAGGCAGGCCTGGTTGCAGCCGATGCAGGTGTTGATGGCCTCGGGCCGGCCGGCGGCGGCCTTGTTGACGAAGTCGGGGTCGGCGAGCATCGGGCGGGCCATGGAGACCATGTCGGCGCAGCCGTCGGCGAGCAGCCGCTCGGCGACGTCGGGGGTGTTGATGCGGTTGGTGGTGACGAGCGGGACGGAGACCGCGCCCATCAGCTTCTTCGTCACCCAGGTGTAGGCGCCGCGGGGCACGGAGGTGGCGATGGTGGGGATGCGCGCCTCGTGCCAGCCGATGCCGGTGTTGATGAGGGTGGCCCCGGCGGCCTCGACGGCCTTGGCGAGTTCGACGACCTCCTCCAGGGTCGAGCCGCCCGGCACCAGGTCGAGCATGGAGAGCCGGTAGACGACGATGAAGTCCTCGCCGACCGCCTCGCGCACCCGGCGCAGGATCTCCAGCGGGAAGCGGGTGCGGTTCTCCCGGGAGCCGCCCCAGCGGTCGGTGCGGCGGTTGGTCCGCGCGGCGGTGAACTCGTTGATCAGGTAACCCTCGGAGCCCATGATCTCCACGCCGTCGTAGCCGGCCTGCCGGGCGAGACGGGCGGTGCGGGCGTAGTCGTCGATGGTGCGCTCGATGTCGGCGTCGGTGAGTTCGCGCGGCACGAAGGGGCTGATGGGGGCCTGGAGGGGGCTCGGGGCGACCAGGTCGCGGTGGTAGGCGTAGCGGCCGAAGTGCAGGATCTGCAGGGCGATCCGGCCGCCCTCGCCGTGCACGGCGTCGGTGACGACCCGGTGCTCGGCGGCCTCTTCCTCGGTGGTGAGCTTGGCGCCGCCCTCGTAGGGGCGCCCCTCGTCGTTGGGGGCGATGCCGCCGGTGACGATGAGGCCGACTCCGCCGCGGGCGCGGGCGGCGTAGAACGCGGCCATCCGTTCGAAACCGCGCTCGGCCTCCTCCAGGCCGATGTGCATGGAGCCCATCAGGACGCGGTTGGGCAGGGTGGTGAAACCCAGGTCGAGCGGGCTCAGCAGGTGCGGGTAACGGCTCATCGGGCCCTCCGTGGCGAAGTCGTACCCGCTAGTTGTAGAGGACGCCGGAGCGTTTGTGCAACTAGTTGCACAAACGCTGGGTGCGCCGACCCGACGGCAGAGGACGGGATCGCGTCACTCCGACGGCCGTACGGCCACCGTCTTCCTCACGGGGCGGCGGCCGTACGGCGGACTCAGCGGGTCTCCAGCCGCACGTGCAGCTCGCGCTCCTGGTCGCCGGAGGCCGAGCACAGGTCCTGGACGGTGAACAGGGAGTCCAGGGTCGTGCGGAACCGGTCGATCGCCCAGTAGCCGCCCTGCGCGTCGGCCGTGACGGACGCCCCCAGCCGGGTGGGCCCACACTCGGCCCCGTGCGACTCGGCCACGTCGAAGGTGCCGAGCCACACCGTCGGACGCACCTCGTGGAAGTCGCGCGGCACGTCGCCCTCGCACCGGTCGGAGTCGTAGCAGGCGCACAGGGCGTCGAACACGATCCGGGCGTCTTCCTTGCTGCACCCGCTCAGCTCCACCGAGACGGACTCCGGGTGCGCTCGCTCGCTGACCATCGTGATCGCTCCTCTCATGCCGCGCCGCAGTGCCGCGCGGGCTGTCGAAGCCGGGCCCCGCCCTCGTCCCCAGCAAAGCACCACCCGGCGGCGGGAGCACCACCGGCGGCTCTCCCCGGCCGGTCGGGAAGCGGTCCTTCCGGCCGATTCGGCGGGACGGCCGCCCGGGTGGTGAGGGATGGTGGTAGGAGGCGACGGACCCTCGGAGAGGTGAACGTGGGCGCGGTGCAACGGGGCGTGGCGGCGGGCCGCCCGGACGGGCGAAGGCGGTGCGGGCGATGAGCGCGGCCGGGGCGCCCTCCGCCGAGGGCGGGGAGCCGGCCGTCGGACCGGTGCCCCCCAGCGGGCTGCTCGACGTGCTGGGCGTGGCCTCGGTGGTACTGGACGCCGAGGGCCGCATCGTGCTGTGGAGCCCGCAGGCCGAGGAGCTGTTCGGCTACACCGCGCACGAGGCGCTGGGCCGACTGGCCGCCCCGCTGATGGTGCACAAGGAGCACCTGGACGTGGTGGTGAAGCTGTTCGCCGACGTCCTGCTCACCGGCAAGGGCTGGGCGGGGGCCTTCCCCATCCGGCACAAGGACGGCAGCACGCGGATGGTGGAGTTCCGCAACATGCGCCTCCTGGACGACCGCGGGGACGTGTACGCGCTCGGACTCGCCGCCGACCAGTCGACCGTACGGCGCCTGGAGCGGGACGTGGCGCTGTCGGAGCGGATCGTCTCGCAGTCCCCGATCGGGCTGGCGGTGCTGGACACCGAGCTGCGCTACGCCTCCGTCAACCCGGCCCTGGAGCGGATCGACGGCGTCCCGGCCGCCGAACGCCTCGGCCGTACGATCTCCGAGGTGCTGCCGCAGCTCAACGCGGAGGAGGTGGAGTCCGCCACCCGCCGGGTGCTGGAGACCGGACAGCCGGTGGTCGACGTCTTCGCCGTGGGCCGGACCCCGGCCCAGCCCGACGAGGACCAGGCCTGGTCGATCTCGCTGTACCGGCTGGAGGACGCCGTCGGCACGATCCTCGGCGTGGCCGTGTCGATCGTGGACGTCACCGAGCGCTACCGGGCGGGCATCGAGGCGGAGGCCGCCCGGCACCGCCTGGCCCTGATCGCCGACGCCTCCGCCCGGATCGGCACCACCCTGGACCTGGACCGCACGGCGCGGGAGCTGGCCGACGTCGCCGTGCCGGAGCTGGCCGACGTGGCGGCCGTGGACCTGCTGGACGCGGTGGTCGGCGGCCGCCGCAGCAGCCTGGGCCCCACCGAGCCGGCGGTGTTCCGGGCGCTGGCCGTCCGGGCGGACCGCGCGGCGGACGCCCTGGAGGCCGCCGACCCGCCCGGCCAGATCGCCGGCTACGGCCCCGACCGCCTGGTCACCCAGTGCGTGCGCACCGGACAGCCGGTGCTGGTGGCGCAGGTCAAGGAGGAGGACCTGACCTGCATCGCCCGCTCCCCCGAGGCGGCCGTGCTGCTCGGCCGCGCCGGGGTGCACTCGTATCTCGCCGTGCCGCTGATCGCGCGCGGCGAAGTCCTCGGCGCGCTGGACCTCAAACGCACCCGCAATCCGCGGCCCTTCGGTGAGGACGACGTGCTGCTGGCCCGGGAGCTGGCCTCCCGGGCGGCCGTGCAGATCGACAACGCCCGCTGGTACCAGAACGCCCGCGACACCGCTCTCACCCTCCAGCGCAGTCTGCTGCCCCGGCACCCGTCCGTCACCGGCGGGCTGGAGGTCGCCTCCCGCTACCAGCCGGCCGGGGCCACCACCGAGGTGGGCGGCGACTGGTTCGACGTGATCCCGCTGGAGGACGACAAGACGGCGTTGGTGGTCGGGGACGTGATGGGCAGCGGGATCAGCGCCGCCGCCACGATGGGCCGGCTGCGCACCGCGACCAAGGCGCTGGCCTCGCTGGACCTGGACCCGGCCCGGCTGCTGGAGCACCTGGACCGGATCACCGACGGCCTGGACCACTCCATCGCGACCTGCCTGTACGCCGTCCACGACCCGCGCCTTCGCCAGTGCCGGATCGCGAACGCCGGGCACCTCCCCCCGGCCCGGGTCCGCCCCGGCCGGCCGGCGGAACTGCTCGACCTGCCCACCGGGGTGCCGCTGGGCGTCGGCGGCGTGCCGTTCTCCACCACCACCGTCGGTCTGGAGCCGGGCGACCAGCTGGTCCTCTACACCGACGGGCTGGTGGAGACCCGGCGGCACCCGCTGGACGAGCGGCTGGACACGCTGCTGTCCCTGCTGGACGATCCGGAGCGCCCGCTCGAAGAGCTGTGCGACCTGCTGCTGCGGACCCTGCACCAGCCGGACAACCACGACGACGTGGCCCTGCTGGTGGCCCGCGCACAGCCGCTGAAGTAAGACGGGGCCACGTGCGGCCGTGACGTGATCCGGGGTCGCGCGCAGCCGCCGGCGTGACCTGCGGGGGACCCGAAGCGGCCGCCCCCGGCGGGGCTACCGCTTCGTGCCGACGACCACGGTGGCGTACAGCTCCGCCGAGACGGCGAGGCGGGCGGCGAGTCCGGCCGCGGCGAAGGCGGCCAGGGCGGCGGGCGCCTGCCGTTCGCTCGTCTCGGTCAGCAGGCAGCCGCCGGGGGCGAGCCAGCCGGGGGCCTCGGCGGTGACGCGGCGCAGGACGTCCAGGCCGTCGGCGCCGCCGTCCAGGGCGGCCGCGGGTTCGTGGTCGCGGGCCTCCGGCGGCAGCAGCGCGACCTCGTCCGTGGGGACGTAGGGGACGTTCGCGGCGAGGATGTCGACCCGCCCGCGCAGGGTGGCGGGAAGCGCGTCGAACAGGTCGCCCGCGTGGACCCGGCCCGCGACGGGGGCCACATTGCGGCGGGCGCAGCGCACCGCGACCGGGTCGATGTCGGCGGCGTGCAGTTCGACCGGCCCGAGCGCGGTGGCCAGCGCGGCGCCCACCGCGCCCGATCCGCAGCACAGGTCCACGACGAGGGAGGCGTGCGGCGCCTGTGCCAGGGCCTCGTCGACGAGGAGTTCGGTACGGCGGCGGGGCACGAAGACGCCCGGTTCCACGGCGATCCGCAGCCCGTGGAACTCGGCGAATCCGAGGACCTGTTCGAGGGGCAGACCGGAGGCGCGCCGGCGCACCGACTCGGCCACCTCGCCCGGGGTGCGGGCCGCCGCGAGGATCAGCTCGGCCTCGTCCTCGGCGAAGACGCAGCCGGCCGCACGCAGTTCGGCGACGACCGCGGCGCGGGAGAGCGGCGGGCAAGGCGTGGCGGACGTGGCGGAAGAGGGGGGATGTTCGGACATGGCGGAGGCCTTTCGGGAGGCGAAGGGGCGCTCCCGCGGTCACCTGGCGGAGGTGAACCGCGCCGTTCCGTTCCGGGAGGAGAGCACCCGACCTGACACTGCGGTAATGGGTCTCACCTCCTCGGCCTCCGGCGGCCGGGACTGTCCGCGACCGCAGGTCACTTTACCCCAACCCTCAGACGGCGACGGTCTCTTCGGCCTCCTCCTCGGCGGCCTCGGCCGCCTCCCGGGCGCGGGCGTCCTCGTCGGCGTCACGGGCCGGGAGCCCGGACGCGGGCGCGGGCGCGGGCGCGGAGTGGGCGGCGGCCGCATGGGCTCCGCCTGCCGTGTGCGCACCGCCCGCCGCGTGGGCTCCGTGGCCGCCCGGGGTGCGCAGTCGCTCGTAGCCGGCCGCGAGCGCGGTGACCGCGAGGCCGAGCAGGAGCCACACCACCAGCGTCCACACCTCGCGGCCCAGGCCGTCGCTGCCGAAGTACAGCAGGCTGCGGGCGCCCTCGACGAAACCCGCGCCGTTCCAGAAGGCGTGCAGGGCGCCGAAGAAGCCGTTCTGCAGCTCGGGCCGGAACAGCCCGCCGGAGCTGGTGAAGTTGAGCATCACGAACAGCACCATCATGGTGAGCGTGGTCCACCGCTTGAGGAAGGTGTGCAGGCCCACGCCGATGAAGAGGATGCCGGCGGAGTAGAGCCAGGCCATGCCCCAGACGCCCGCGAGGTCGTGGTGCGCGAGGTGGAAGACCGGCCCGGCGAGCAGGACGCCGATCCCGCTCACCACCGCCGACACACCCAGCGTGAGCAGCGCCCGGACCCGCATCGGCAGCGCGGCACCGGCCGCGCCGAGGGCGGCGACGGAGGCGTACGAGCCGATGCTCAGCGCGATCAGCAGGAAGAACAGGCCCTGTCCGGTGGGGTCGTCGGCGGCCGGCCGGGCCACGTCGGTGACCGTCAGCGGGCGGCCCTGCTGCGCCGCGACCGGGGTGAAGACCTTCTCGACCGCCGTCGCGCCCATGTCGGAGGCCGCGCTGGCGACCATCAGCTCGGGGGCCTTGGCGCTCGCCACGTACGCCCCGGTGATGTCCCGGGACTCGAGCAGGTTTACGGCCTCGGTGCGGGTGGCCACGGTGCGGACGTCGAGCTGGTCGCCGGCCCGGTCCTTGACCGTCTGCGCGAAGACCTTGGCCCCGGGTCCCTCGCCGACCACCGCGACGGGCAGATGGCGCGGCTCCGGCGTCACGAACGCGCCCATGTACGCAAGTCCCATGCCCAGGCACATCAGCAGCGGGGTGATCAGGTGGGTGAGCACATGGCGCAGCGCGGGCGACCTCATCGCTCGGTCCTCCATCGGTCGGAATGCGGGTTCGGCAGTCGGTCGGGCTCCTGGCCGAACCATTGGTTGGCTTATACAACTCCTGCTTCGGTTGTACTATACAACCAGCGAGCCGGGGAGGTAGCCGTGACAGCAGGCGAAGGACGGGACGAGACCGCCGTCACCCGTGGCGGGGCCGCGGCCGACGACGCGTTCGTCGCCGCCGAAAGAGCGGCCGTCGACGTCGACGGCGTGCCCGCCGGGGAGACGGCGGTGGAGGCCATCCAACGCGAGATGACGGTCTTCGCCCGCCGGGCGAGGGCCTCGGCGGGCCGGATGCACCCCGAGTTGTCCCTGGTGTCGTACACGCTGCTGGGACATCTGGAGGAGCGGGGCGGCTGCCGCGCCACCGACCTGGCCGCGCACTACGCACTGGACAAGTCCACGGTCAGCCGCCAGGTCGGCGCGCTGGAGCGGACCGGTCTGATCGAACGGCGCCTGGACCCGGAGGACCACCGGGTGCAGGTGCTGCACCTGACCGACGCCGGCCGGCAGATCCTCGCCCAGGTCACCGAGAGCCGCCGGGCGGCCTTCCGGGAACGGCTGGCGGACTGGCCGGCCGAGGATCTGGAACGGTTCGCGGGCTACCTCACCCGCTACAACGCCTGGACGCCGCCCGCCGGCGCCCGGTGACGCGGCGAGGGCGGGGCGGGCTACGGCGCCGGCGCCCGCGACGGCAGCAAGTGCGCAGCCAAGGCGCTGGCGGCCGCGACGGCACGGGAACGCCGGTGCCGCGCTCATCAGGACGGCGCCAGGGGTGCGATGCGGCGGCGGTGCCGTGACGGCGTCGAGGAGGCGCGTCTGCCGCGCGGGCTCCGCAGCGCCCGCGCCGCCGCGGCGTCCGGCCGCCGCCGTCGTGACGGCTACGCCACCGGTACGGCCTCCCGCCCGTCGGCCAGGCGTTCGGGTACGCGGGCGGCGAGGAACGCGGTGCGCCGACGCAGCCGGAAGCCCAGGGACTCGTACAGCCGTATGGCATTGGTGTTCCCGGCTCCGGTGTGCAGGAACGGTGTCTCGCCGCGCTCGCGGATGCCGTGGGCGACGGCGAGGATCAGCCGGGTGGCGAGTCCCTGGCCGCGGAAGGCGGGGTCGGTGCAGACCGCGCTGATCTCGGTCCAGCCGGGCGGGTGCAGCCGCTCCCCCGCCATCGCGACGAGTGCGCCCTCGCGCCGGATGCCCAGGTAGCGGCCGAGTTCGACGGTGCGCGGCAGGAACGGTCCCGGCCGGGTGCGGGAGACCAGGTCGAGCATCTCCGGCACATCGGCCGGGCCGAGGCGGACCGCTTCCGGATCGGGCGCGGCGGCGAGACCGTCGTCCACCAACTGCACGCCCTCGACGTGGAACGTCACCTCCCAGCCGTCCGGGATCCGGCCGCGGTAGCCGGGCAGCGGGACCTCGGCGCCGGGTCCGGCGAGGGCGGCCAGATCGGCCCAGTCGTCGGCGTCGGGCTCGTCGGGCAGCGCAAGCCACGGCGACACGTCCGGGGGGTAGCGCAGCACCCGGCCGCGCCGCTCGGCGAAATGGGCGTGCGGTCCGGTCAGCGAGGCCAGGGCCGGGTTGTCGAGGATGTGGCCGCCTGCCGGGGAAGGGACGCAGGGGACGGTCGTCGTCGTGCTCACGCGGTCACCCCCGCGAGGGCGTCGCCGCCCCGGGACGGCGCGGCGACGCGGGGTACTCCGGCACCGACGACCGCCTCGAACACCCGGAGCACCCGGTGTACCCGGAGCGCCCCAGGGTTGTCGCTCGGACCGCGCGAGCCCGTGCGCGGCGTACGACCCGCGGCGGCCGCCGTCACGGTCCGCACGGCTGCGACTGTCCGGCCCGAGCCCGGTCGGGGCCGGCCCACGTCCACGGGCACCGCCGGCTCCCGGCCGTCGCCGTGCCGGGTGAACACGTATGCCTTCGGCATGCTCCCACTCTCCTGCCTTCGTTCCCACCGGCCGCGGGCGCCCGCGGCCGACACGCCCCGTGCAAGAAAGATCACCGGACGCCTATTCCCGGGGCGCGGGAGAGTTCATACGGCCGTCACGATGGGGCCCTGCCGGGCCCGGACCGGCTTCTCGGCGGGCGGAGAGCAGGGGTGCCGCCGACGCCTTCCGCCGCTGCGAGGCGCCGTCCGGCGGCGGTGCCCACGGACGGTTTTGCGTCGACTGTTCTCTCCGGCCCGGACCGGTGACCGCGTCCGCAGGCGCGCTCGCCGGGGCCGTGTGTCCCGGCCGTTCCGGCCATCGCGGTCCGCCGATCGCGTCGGGTGACACCCGCGCCGACGGGACCGGCCGCCGGTCGCCTCCGGCGGGCCCGATCAGCCATGCGGCTCCGGTCTCCGCCACACCGCCGGCCCGGCACACCCGCACCCGCCGGCAGACCGTTCACGCCAGTCACCCCCGCACCCGACCACCGCCGCCCCGTCACACCGGCCGAGCGATCGCGCCACCGGTCACCGGCCATCCCGCGCCCCGGCGGTTTCGGGGCGGGACCGGCGGGCACTTCGTCTGAGGTCGTGATGAACTCGCGCCGTCCGCACGCGAGTTCGCGGCGGTGAGGGGGTCGGCATGCGAGGGCAGGTGCGCGGTCGGCGGCGCAACCCGCTGCGGCGCAGGTCGGACGTCGTCCGGACATGGGCCGCCCTGCTCTTCGCGGTCCTCGCGTTCGCGGGCGCACCGCTGCTCGGACTCGCCACCGCCCTCTGGGCCTACGACGGGGCACGCGCCGAGCAGGCGGCGCAGCGCGCCGACCGGCACCGGGTCAGCGCCGAGGCCGTCGACGACACCCGTGCCCAGCCGCTCCCGGCACCGGCCCGGCCGGACCGCGCCTACCCGGTGACGGTGCGCTGGACGCAGCCCGGCGGGGAGCCGCGCACGGCGACGGCGCGCTTCCGGGACGAGGTACGGCCCGGCGACCGGGTGGAGGTGTGGCTGGACTCCCGGGGCCAGGTCGTCACCGCGCCCGTGACCGACGCCGACGTCTGGCAGCACGCGCTCGGCTTCGGCGGCTACACGACCGGCGGCGCGGTCGCCGTCCTGCTGCTGGGCCGCGCGGCCGTCCGCCGGGTCGCCTGGCGTCACCGGATGGACGAGTGGGAACGCGCCTGGGCCCGCACCGGACCGCAGTGGAGCAGACGCCGCGCGTGACCGGCGAAGGGCCGCCTCCGCGAGCCGGCCCGGACCCGCCGCGACAGCCCGTCCGGCGTCCGGCGTTCGCCTTCCCCGCCGCACCGACCGCGCTTTCCCGGAGGGACTTCACCCTTCCCGGAGGGTCGTCCGAGGGCATCTGCTGAAAGGTTTCGGCCGAATCCCCGGAGCGGGCTTCCCAGCTGGTTTAGACCAATGTTAGACCTGGTGGCGCAATGAGCCCGAGTGGCTACCGTACGTCATCAACAGGAGGCGCGGCATGGCCCGCACCACCCCCCACGACCGCCCAACGACACGAGCGAGGGCCGAAGGAGGTCCGCTGTACTGGACAGTCGCCACCAAGCTCCTCGACGAGCTGCGCGACGGCGCCTTCCCGCCCGGTGAACGGCTGCCGGGCGAGCGGCAGTTGGCCGCGCACTTCCGGGTCAGCCGGGAGACCGTGCGGCAGGCGCTGGAAGTGCTGCGCCGCGACGGGCTGGTCGCCACCGACCGGCGCGGCAGCCACGCCGCGCTGACCGGACCGCCCGTCGAGGCGCCCTTCCGCCTGACCTTCCCCGTCGGCGCCCGCCCCGGTGACCCGGACGCCCGCGACCGGACCGCGGTGGTCTGGGAGACGCCCCCGCCGGAGCACGCCGCCGCGCTCGGCCTCGCCCCGCACCGGCCCACCCTGATGCACCGCTACCGGTCCACCGCGGCCGACGGCACCGACCTGCGCACGGCGGTGACATCGTTTTCCGCCGTGGCCCTCGCGGAGGTCCCCGAACTCGCCCGCTACCGCTACCGCGCCTACGGCTCCGGCGGCGCCCAACTGCACCGGGCCTACGACTGGATGCGCCGGGCGGGCCTGACCCTGCACCACCGCGACTCGATCACCCGGCTCGCGGACGGCTCTTCGGTGCGCGTCACCCGGCGCGTCCACGACCAGTACGCCCGCCCGCTGGAGATCACCGATCTGCTCGTGGACGCCGGACAGGACGCCCTCGTCTACGAGTTCACGCTCCCCGCGGCGGTCTAGGGGCTCTCGTCCGGATCACGCCGGGCTCGCGGGGCGTGATCCGCGTGATCCGGACGAAAGACCCCAGCCCCCGCCGCCGCACGGGCCGCCGGTGCGTCAGGGCAGCCTGCGGGCCGCGATCAGCCGGGCCCGGGGGCTGCCGTCGGCGCGCCGGCCGAACATGGGCATCGGATACAACTCCACCTGGAAGCCGACGTGTTCCAGCTCGCGCAGCACATCGCCGAAGCGGTGGGCGCGATAGTACATGACGAACGGCGGCCGCCACACGGCGTTGCGCACCCGCATGACCGCGTCGAAGCCGAGCAGCGTCCAGAACGCCCGGGAGCCTGGCGGGGGCGGGGCGAACACCGGAAGGGCGAACACGCCGCCGGGGCGCAGCACCGAGTGCACCTGCCCGAAGAGCGCGGGCAGTTCGGCCGGCAGGAAGTGCCCGAGCGCGCCGAAGCTGACGACCAGGTCGAAGGCGGCGGTGAACGGCAGGGCACGGGCGTCGGCGCGCACCCAGGCGGTCCGGACGGCGGCGCGCGGGGCGCACCGCCGGGCGACGTCGAGCATCCCGGAGCTGAAGTCGACGCCGGTCACCGTCCCGCGGCACACCCGCGCCAGCACGTCCAGCCCGGCGCCGGTCCCGCAGCACAGGTCCAGCCCGTCGCCGTACGGCCCGGTCCGCTCCAGCACGGAGCCGACCGCGTCGAGCACCGACGCGGGTGTCCGGAAGGGGGTGCGGTCGAACTTCGGTGCGAGCAGGTCGTAGCCGTGCTCGACGGAGGACAGAGCCTGCACGGCGAGTTCGCGGAGGGTGGGTCCTTCGGGGCTGAACATCCCCGTCAGCCTAGACCGCCGGAGGCCGCGGGGACATGCACGGCCACTGCGGGGACCGGGTGGGACCGGCCTCCGGGAGGTTTGTGGTACCTTGCATGCAGCACCTCTCTACGCCCTCTCTTCGGGCCGGGTGCGAGCGGGTCTCCCGCTCCTCCGTCTGCCGCTCCGGCCAACCAGTCCGGCGATCGGCACATCGGCTTTCCCCACCACCTCGTACGCCAGGCGCCGTGCCGGGCCGCCGTACCGAGGTGCGTTTCCCCGCCGCCGAAGGCAGCCGCACGCGCCTTCCCCTCGCGGCCGTTCCCCCCTCTCCGTTTCTTCTCCTCCGCACGGGTTCCGTGCCGGCCGTCCGTGAAAGGACACCCACCCATGACCACCACACTCGAACACCCTCCCGTACGGCAGCGGTCCGAACGGGCCGCCCAGCTCGTCACCGGTGTCCTGGACATCGACCGCGGCGGAGCCGGCCGGCTGCGCGGTACGACCTGCCTGCCCTCCCCCGACGACCCTCAGGTGCCCGCCGCGCTGATCCGCCGCCACGGGCTGCGCAAGGGCGACCTCGTCGAGGGCGTGCCCGGCGAGCGGGGCGGCCTCACCGCCGTCGCCCGCGTCGGGGGACGCACCCCGGACGCGCTCCGCGGCCGGCGCCGCTTCGCCGACCTGACCCCGCTGCACCCGCGCGAGCGGCTGCGCCTCGAACACCCGGGCGCCGGACTCGCCGGACGGGTGATGGACCTGCTCGCGCCCGTCGGCAAGGGGCAGCGCGGCCTCGTCGTCGCTCCGCCCAAGACCGGCAAGACCGTACTGCTCCAGCAGATCGCCGCCGCGGTCGCCGGGAACCACCCCGAGTGCCGGCTGATGGTGGTGCTGCTGGACGAGCGTCCCGAGGAGGTCACCGACATGCGGCGCTCGGTGCGCGGCGAGGTCTACGCCTCCACCTTCGACCGCACGCCCAAGGAGCACATCGCCCTCGCCGAACTCGTCGTGGAGCGCGCCAAGCGGCTGGTGGAGGCCGGCGAGGACGTGGTGATCCTGCTGGACTCGCTGACCCGGCTGTGCCGGGCCCACAACAACGCCGCCGGGCCGGGCGGACGCACCCTCAGCGGCGGCGTCGACGCGGCGGCGCTGCACGGCCCCAAGCGCCTGTTCGGGGCCGCCCGTCTCGCCGAGGAAGGCGGTTCGCTCACCATTCTCGCCACCGCGCTGGTGGAGACCGGCTCCCGCGCCGACGAGTTCTTCTTCGAGGAGCTGAAGGGCACCGGCAACATGGAGCTGCGGCTGAGCCGCGAGCCCGCCTCCCGGCGCGTGTTCCCGGCCGTCGACATCGCCGCCTCCGGCACCCGCCGCGAGGAACTCCTCCTCTCCCCCGCCGAGTCGGCGGCGAGCGCCGGACTGCGGCGCGCCCTGCCGGGCCGCGACGGCCGCGACGGCCGGACCGGTCTGGAGACCCTGCTCGAACGGCTGCGCGCCACACCGGACAACGCGACGTTCCTGCGCCGCGTCCAGCCCACGCTGCCGACCGGCTAGGACCAGGCGCCGTCCCCGCCCGGAGCGCCCCGCTGGGGCATCCGGGCCACCCGCTGGGACATCCGGGTGCTCGTGGTCCCCGTTCGGCCCCCGGCAAGGTCACGCCTGCACCGGTTCGTTCCTACGTTTACGGTATGACGATCAAATTCCCCCTCCGGGCCGCTTTGTCCGCCTGCGCCCTCTGTGCCACAGGCCTGCTGATAGTGACCTCCCCGGCCGCCGCCACGGGCCGGGCCGGGACGGACCCGGGAGCACCGGGGCGGCAGAAGGCGGCCATGCCGCAGCCGGCCCTGCTGGAACGCGAGGGCACACAGGTCCGCCTGCGCTCCGAAGCACCCGAGACCCCGGAGGTCTCCGCGCTGTCCTGGCTGGTGGCCGACGCGGCCAGCGGTGAGGTGCTCGCCGCGCACGACGCACACGAGAAGCTGCCGCCCGCGAGCACCCTGAAAACCCTGTTCGCGCTCACCGTGCTGCCCGCTTTCCCCGGCGGTCTGCGGCACACCGTCAGCGGGTCCGAGCTGGCGGGCATCGGGGAGGGCAGCAGCCTGGTCGGGGTGGTCGAGGGTCACACGTATCAGGTGTCCGACCTGTGGCGCGGGGTGTTCCTCAACTCCGGCAACGACGCGGTGCACGTGCTCGCCGCGCTCAACGGCGGCTGGGACCGCACCGCCCGGCAGATGCAGGACAAGGCGCGCTCGCTGGGCGCGGTGGACACCCACGTCGTCTCGCCCGACGGCTACGACGCCGACGGACAGGTGTCCTCGGCCTACGACCTCGCCGTGTTCGGGCGGGCCGGGCTGCGCAACCCGGACTTCGCGCGCTACTGCTCCACCGTGAACGCCCTCTTCCCGGGCAACGACGGCGCCTCCTTCGGGATCGCCAACACCAACCGGCTGCTGACGGGCGCCGACGGCGTGGAGCCGTACCCCGGGCTGATCGGCATCAAGAACGGCTACACCACCAACGCGGGCAACACCCTGGTCGCCGCGGCGCACCGCGACGGGCGCACCCTCATCGTGACGGTGATGAACCCTCAGGAGGGCGACGGCCTGGAGGTGTACGAGGAGGCGCGCCAGCTGCTCGACTGGGGCTTCGACGCCGCCGGGCATGTCGACCCGGTCGGTTCCCTGGACGCGCTGCGCCCGGTGGCGCACGCCGCCGCGGCCCCCGCGCCGGCCCCCTCCCCCACCCCCTCCCACGCGCCGGTCGCGGCGGCCAGGGCGGGGGCGGCGTCGGACCGGCCGGGCTGGGCGGAGACGGGCGCGATCGTGGGCGGTGTCGTGGGCGTGACCGCCGGGGCGGCCGTGATGGTCCGGCGGCGCAGGAACCCTCGGTTCGGCCGCGGCTGACCACCCGTTCCGCGCCGAGGGGTCAGAACACCGACAGTCCGGTGAGGGTGGTGAAGCGGTCCAGGGCCGCCACTCCGGCGACGGAGTTGCCCCGCTCGTCCAGGCCGGGGCTCCAGACGCACAGCGCGCACCGCCCCGGCACGACGGCGATGATGCCGCCGCCGACGCCGCTCTTGCCCGGCAGTCCGACCCGGTAGGCGAAGTCGCCCGCCGCGTCGTAGGTCCCGCAGGTCAGCATGACGGCGTTGACCTGCTTGGCCTGGCTGCGGGTCAGCAGCCTGGTGCCGTCGGCGCGGATGCCGTGCCGGGCCAGGACGGTGGCGGCCAGCGCGAGGTCGGCGCAGGAGGCCGCGATCGAGCACTGGCGGAAGTACTGGTCGAGCAGGACCGGCACCGGGTTGTCGATGTTGCCGTAGGAGGCCATGAAGTGGCCGAGGGCGGCGTTGCGGTCGCCGTGCGCGGTCTCCGAGGCGGCGACCTCGAGGTCGAAGTCCAGGTCCGGGTTCCCGCTCTCGGCGCGCAGCAGCCGCAGCAGTTCGCCCGCGGCGTCGCCGGTACGGGTCAGGAGGCGGTCGGTGACGACGAGGGCGCCGGCGTTGATGAACGGGTTGCGCGGGATGCCGTTCTCGTACTCCAGCTGCACCAGGGAGTTGAACGGGTTGCCGGAGGGCTCGCGGCCCACGTGCTCCCACAGTTCGTCGCCCTCGCGGGCCAGGTCGAGGGCGAGGGTGAAGACCTTGGTGATGGACTGCGCGGAGAACGGCTCGCGCCAGTCGCCCACCCCGTACACGGTGCCGTCCAGCTCCGCGACGGCCATGCCGAAGGCGCGCGGGTCGCGGGCGGCGAGCGCCGGGATGTAGTCGGCGGGCCGCCCACGACCGGGCGTGCGCCCGGTCTCCTCGGCGATACGCTCCAGAACCGGCTGGAAGGCCATCGAGGACGTCATGATCCTCATTGTGCCCGGGGGCGGGCCGGCGCGGCCCGGCGGAGCCGGGGCCAGGCACAGCCCCCGGGGTCAGACGCAGGCCGGGGCCGGACGCGCCCCGGGGAAGAGGCCCGGACGGCTCATACGCGGCACGCGGTCACGCGCAGGCCGAGGGCAGTGCCTCAGGGTTCAGCGCCTCGACCGGGGTGACGCGGCCGACCGGTTCGCCGCCGCCGAGGAGCGGCTCGCCGGCGAACTCGGTGAGCCGGGCCGGATCGACGCCGGCCAGGGCGAGGGCGGCGGCGGTCACCGGGACGCGCGCCCGGTTCGCTCCGTCGGAGATCTTCACCGCGACGGCCCGGCCGTCCGGCAGCGCGGCGACCTCGACGCCCTCGAAACCGTCCTTGGCCAGCAGCCCGGGCACGGCCCGCATCAGCGCGGCCACGTCGCGGCCGGAGCCGGAGGCCGTCTCGGGGTGCTCGCGCATCGCGTCGGCGACCCGCGCCCCGGGGGTGCCGGGCGCGGCGGTGGTGATGCGGGCGGCGGCGCGGGCGAGGCCGTGCAGGGACACGGCGAACAGGGGCGCGCCGCAGCCGTCGACGGTCACCCGGGCCACGCGCTGCCCGGTGAGGTCCTCGACGGTCTCGGCGACGGCACGCTGCAACGGGTGCGCGGGATCGAGGTAGTCGTCCAGGGACCAGCCGTTGAGCCGGCAGGTGTAGAGCATGGCCGCGTGCTTGCCGGAGCAGTTCTGGGCGAGCCGGGAGGGCAGGCGGCCCGCACGCACCCAGGCGTCCCGCACCGTCGGGTCGAACGGCAGGTCGGGGACGTTGCGCAGGTCGCCCTCGGTCAGCCCCGCCAGTTCGAGGATGCGCCGCGCTCCGGCGAGGTGGCGCTCCTCGCCGGAGTGGCTGGCGGCGGCGAGCGAGAGCAGTTCGCCCTCCAGCGGCAGCCCGGCCCGGACCATGGCGACGGCCTGGACGGGCTTGAGGGCGGAGCGCGGATAGAAGGCGGCCTCGGTGTCGCCGAGCCGGAAGCGGGTCTCGCCGTCGGTGTCGAGGACGACGACGGAGCCGTGGTGGAGGCCTTCGACGACGCCGCCGCGTACGAGGCGGGCGACGGGTGCGTGGCGGGGCTCGCGGACGGGGGGCGCCGCGGCGGGGGAAGTGGTCTGCATGGCTGCCTGCGTCACTGGTGAGTGGGTGGATGGTACTCGCGCGGGGGTGTGCGCGGGGGCGCCTCGGAGGAGGTGCGCGCGGTCCGGCCGCGGGTGACGCGCCGGGCCGCGGGGTGCGGGGGTGTGCCGTGTGCGGGTTACGACCCTGGTCGGCCCGGGTCGGGGCGGGGTGCGGGGCGCACGATGGCGGTGAGGGTGGTCTCGACCCGGTCGAGGTGGTGGGTCATGGCCTGGACGGCGTCGTGTTCGCTGCCGTCGGTCAGCGCCTCGACGAGGGCCCGGTGCTCACGGTTGGACTGCTCGCGCCGGTCGCCGAGCTCGGTGAGGAAGGCCGACTGGCGGCCCAGGGCGTCGCGGATCTCCTCGATGACCCGGCGGAAGACGGGGTTGCGGGCGGCCTGGGCGACGGCGAGGTGGAACAGGGTGTCCAGCGCGACCCAGGAGGTCGTGTCGGTCTCCCGCTCCATCCGCTCCAGCAGGTGGAGCAGGTGGTCCAGGTCCTCCGGGGTGCGGCGCAGCGCGGCGTAGCCGGCGACCGGGATCTCGATGTGCCGGCGTACCTCCATCAGGTCGCTGGCCGCGTAGTCCCCGAAGGTGGGGTCGTCCACGGCGCCGGCCACGACGAAGGTGCCCTTGCCGGTCCTGGAGACGGTCAGGCCCATGGTCTGCAGGGCGCGCAGCGCCTCGCGCAGGACGGGCCGCGAGACCTCCAGGACGCGGCACAGCTCCGCCTCGGAGGGGAGCTTGTCGCCGATGGCGTACTCGCCGCGTTCGATGGCGCCGCGCAGGTGGGTGAGCACCGCCTCCATGGCGCTGACGCGTCGGGGTGCCGCCACACCTGTCTGGCTGTCTGACAGGTTCACGGAGCGATCGTGCGGGGTGCGGAGGAATCCTGTCAAGCGGGGCCGCAGGACAGACGGTACGGGCGTGGGGGCGGACCGTGCCGGCGGGTCCGCCCCCACGGCCGGGACACTGCGGCGCTGCGGCCGCTCAGGCGTCGAGCACGCCCGTGCCCAGCAGCCCGAAGAGGAGGGCGCCGACGGCGATCCGGTAGAGGACGAAGGCGTTGAAGGAGTGCTTGGCGACGAACTTCAGCAGCCAGGCGATGGAGCCGTAGGCCACCAGGAAGGAGACGACGGTGCCGACGGCGAGCGGGGCGGCGCCCACGCCCGCCCCGAGGGCGTCCTTGAGTTCGTAGACGCCGGCGCCGGTCAGGGCCGGGATGCCGAGGAAGAACGACAGCCGGGTGGCGGCGACACGGTCCAGGTCGAGGACGAGCGCGGTGGACATGGTGGCGCCGGAGCGGGAGAAGCCGGGGAAGAGCAGGGCGAGGATCTGCGAGGTGCCGACCAGCATCGCGTCCTTGAACGAGGTGTCGTCCTCACCGCGCTTGTGCCGGCCCATCTGGTCCGCGCACCACATCACGCCGCTGCCGACGATGAGCGAGCCGGCGACCACCCACAGCGAGCCGAGCGGCCCGTCGATCAGGGGCTTGGCGGCCAGGCCGACGAGGACGATCGGGATGGTGGCGTAGATGACCCACCAGGCGAACTTGTAGTCGTGGTGGTAGCGCTCCTCGCGGTTGGTCAGCCCGCGGAACCAGGCGGAGACGATCCGCACGATGTCCTTGAAGAAGTACACGAGTACGGCGGCGATCGCGCCGACCTGGATGACGGCGGAGAACCCGACGACGGAACTGTCGTCGACGGGGATGTCCATGAGCCCCTCGGCGATCTTGAGATGGCCGGTGGAGGACACGGGAAGGAACTCGGTCACCCCCTCGACGACTCCGAGGACGACGGCCTGACCGACGGAGATGGCGCTCATGGGATCCAGTTCTGGGGACGGTGGGTCGACAGTGGCGCAGACACGCTTGCGTCGCAGTCACTCTTACTGCGTGGAGGTGACGTTCCGGTTACCCGGGACGGGCGCACGCCTGAACGGGAGTGACGGCGGGAACACGCGTCCGGGCCCGTCCCGGACGCCCGCGGCGAGGACGGACGGGGAGGAGACCGACGGGGACACGGCGGACGGGGCGCTGCGGCACCGGGAGGAGCGGGCGCCCCGTCCGTAGCTCACCAGCCCTTCTCGAACAGCCGGGCCACCTCGGCGATGCGGAACTCGTCGCGCCGGTAGTACGTCCGGTGGCACACGCGCCGGGTGCGCAGCAGACCGAGGTCCACGAGCAGCGCGAGGTGCGTCTTCGCGGCCCGGAGGGGGATGCCGAGCCCGGCGGCGACGGCCCGCGCGGTCGCGCCGTGCTCACCCCGGGCGGCGCACCACCGGTTCCGGGCGGCGTGCGCGGCCGGCTCCCCCAGCCAGGCCAGGATGGCCGTGCGCGTCCGTTCGGCAGGAGTCCTCGGCATCTCGCCCCCGCTGTCGTCGTGGCCGCTCCGTCCCGTCGTCCCCTACTGTGACGGGGACCGGTCCGCCGTGTCCGGGACTCGGCGGCCCTTGTCCGGTACCGGCCGTCGGAGGCCGGGCGCGGGCGGCGGCCTCCTCGGGTCTCTCCGGGACGCCCGGGCCGACGGCCGCGGCACCGTCGCCCGGTCCGCGGCCGCCGTCGCGGTGCTCGCGCCGCACTACCATGCGGGCATGGGAGTGAACGCGGCCGGCGCCCGGCTCGGGGAACAGTGGCGGGAGATCCTGGCCGTACACGCCCGGACGATGTGCGAGATCGACCGTGTCCTGCACCCCTACGGCCTGGGGGCGAGCGACTTCGAGGTGCTGGACATCCTGGCGTCCGAATCGCCCGCCGACGGCGACGTGTGCCGGGTGCAGAACATCGCCGGCCGGGTGCACCTCAGCCAGAGCGCGCTGTCCCGTCTCATCGGCCGGCTGGAGAAGGACGGGCTCGTCGAGCGGTCGGTGTGCGCGGAGGACCGGCGCGGGGTGTGGGTCTCCCTCACCCGCCGGGGCCGCGACCTGCACGCGGAGGTGCTCCCGCTCCAGCGGGAGGTGCTGGCCCGCATGCTCGGCGGGTGACGGCGGGGGCGAGGCCTCACAAGCGCCCGTCGCGAGGGTGCACGCGGCCTGTTCCCTGCCGTCCTACGGCCGGGCCAGCAGGGTGCGTACGCCCTCCGAGGTGAGGGTCAGGCCGTGCGGGGAGCTGGCGTCTATGGTCAGCGACAGGTCCTCGGCCGGCCACTGGGAGGCCAGGGCGCCCAGGGGCACCAGACGGTAGCGGGAGACGAAGGGCAGCAGTTCCGACATCTCCAGTTCCGAGGTGAACACGGGCACCACCGGCACTCCGCCGGGCTGCTCCATGACAGGCAGGGCCACCGACTCCGGGTTGGTGGCGTCCTCGTCGCTCACGTCGTCGGGCACCGGGATCAGTACGTCGCTGTGCGCCAGCGCGTCCAGTGCCGCCGCGTCCTCGGCGTTCTCGGCAAGGACGTCCAGCGCCTGCTGAGCCTGTGTGGCGGTGCGGTCGTTCTCGGGTGTGTCCATGGCGAATTCCCTGGTTGCGGCGGTCGTGCGGCCCGCCCCGGGGCGGGTGATCGCCCGGGCACGGTCCTGGACGCGTACCCGGTCGCCCCCGGCGCAACCGCCCTCGACCGCGGCAATCGACGGGAGCCGCGAGCACCGGGCCCTCGCGGGGCGCTCAGGACTTGAGGCGGCTGATCGCGACGGACGCCGCGTCGTCGCCGAGCCGGCCGCGGGTGTGGGCGAGGAGGTCGTCGCGGAGCCGGTCCAGCAGTTTGTCCGGCGCCCCGGCGTCCTGGGCGGCGGCCCAGGCGGAGGCGCGGTCGGGGAGCGGGAAGAACGCGCCGTGCGCGTCCCGTGCCTCCAGCACGCCGTCGGTGTGCAGCAGCAGCGTGTCCCCGGGGCCGAAGGGGAACGAGGCGACGGCGTAGGCGGTGACCCCGCCCAGGCCGCCCAGGCCGAGCGGGGGCGCGACGGTCTCGGCGACCAGCGTGTGGGCGCGGCCCTCGGAGAAGAGGACCGGCGCCGGATGGCCGCAGTTGACGAGGCGGACCACGTCCTCGTCGTCGGGGATGTCCAGCAGCAGCGCGGTGGCGAACGCCTCGTCGGTGTCGAGCGCCTCCTCCGTCTGCCACTGCCGGGAGTCCCACCGCATCGCGCCGTCCAGGTGCACGGCCAGCCGCGGCAGTGTGGCCCGGCGGTGCGAGGCCGCGCGGAACGCGCCGAGCAGCAGGGCGGCGTGGCTGATCGCCGGCAGCCCCTTGCCGCAGACGTCCGCGAGGAGCAGCCGGGTGCTGTGCCGGGTGCGGGCGGCGGCGTAGAGGTCGCCGCCGAGCGTCGCCTCGTCCTGCGCGGCCAGGTACACGCTGGCCATCCGCAGTGGGCCGCTGCGCTCGGGCAGCGGGGGCAGCAGGACCTCCTGCACGGCCTGCGCCACGATCCGGCTCTGGTCGAGCTGGCGCTCACCGCGCTCGCGGACCAGGCAGAAGACCACTATCAGGGTGGAGACCAGGATCAGGGCGCCGATCTGGGCGATCAGGTTCTCGGTGGCCAGCACACCCCGGGCCACTCCGATGAACACCTGGGCCGCGACGGCCAGGACGCCGATCAGCGCGGTGCGGCGGGGACCGGAGAACGCGGCGGCGAGGGCGGGCGCGGCGACCAGCAGGGGGCCGAGGTGCACGTCGGGCGGGGCCAGGACGTCCACCACGCAGACGGCAGCGATCATTCCCAGCGGGACGAGGGCCAGCGCCCGCCCGGGGCGGGAACGCCGCAAGCGCTGGAGCGGCACACGTCATGCTCTCACCCCCGACGCCCCGCCACCACCCGCGTCACCGGCACACACGGTCCCCCGCCGCCGCGCCCGCACCAGGCCCGTCCGGGTGCGTCAGGCCCGTACGAGGCGGCCGTCCATGTCGTCCGGCCGAGGGCCCACGCCGCCCGGCACGGCCGCCACTCCCGTCACGCCCGTCATCGCGGCCGGGGCGGCGCCGGGCGCGGCGGGCGCGCCCGCGGCGAGGCGTAGTTCGATGACGGCGCGGGCGGTCGGCCACTCCTCGTCGAGGATCGAGTAGAAGGCGGTGCTGCGCACGGTGCCGTCCAGGCCGCGCGAGTGGGCGCGGCGCACGCCCTCGCAGCGGGCGCCGAGCCGTTCGATGGCGGCGCAGGAGCGCAGGTTGCGGGCGTCGGCGCGGAAGGAGACGCGGCGCACCCGCCAGGTCTCGAAGGCGTGGCGCAGCAGGAGCAGCTTGGCCTCGGTGTTGATGCCGGTCCCCTGGGCGCCGGCGGCGAGCCAGGTGTTGCCGATCTCGGCGGCGTCGGGCACGGCGGTGCGGGGATCGCCGTACGGGACTCCCGGGACGGGGGGGCCAGACGAGCGGTCCCTGCCAGTAGTCGAGTTCCAGGAAGCGGGTGGAGCCGACGACGCGGCCGTCGTCCACGCGGACCACGGCGAAGGGCAGCGCCCGGCCCGCCACCTGCTCGGCCAGGGCTCGTTCGACGTAGTCGCGGGCCGCTTCGGGGCCGTGCGGCACGGGGGTGAAGGCGTAGGAGGCGCGGTCCTCGCCGCCGGCCCGGGCCAGGCCCTCCACGTGGTGCGGAGCGAGGGGTTCCAGCCGCGTCCTGCGGCCGGTGAGAACGACGGGTGCGGGCACAGGACCATCGGTCTTTCTGCGAACGGGGGGTGCTGCCGTCCGGGGCCGGCTGCGCGGCGCGGGGCGGTGGTTCAGCATGCGCCGGGTCTCCGCCTGTAGGGGAAACGGCCGGGTGAAGAACGGGAGACGGTCGGATGAAGCCCGCAGAGGGCTCTCCGCGGAGAACCATGGCGCGGAGAGCCCGGTGGAGGCTCACTTCCGAACCCCTCGTCCTTCGGGTAACCAGGCCACCGGGGCCGATGCCGCCGCCGGGCGCCGAATCCGGCCAGCCGCCGGGGCCGGGCGCGGCTCAGCGCGGTCCTGCGGCGGGCCGGACCCAGTCCAGGGACCGCTCGACGGCCCGCTGCCAGCTCTCGTACTCCCAGGCGCGCCGTTCGGGATCCATGTCGGGCAGCCACTGGCCCGCCCGGTGCCAGTTGCCGCGCAGCACCTCCAGGTCGGACCAGTAGCCGACGGCGAGTCCGGCGGCGTAGGCGGCGCCCAGGGAGACCGTCTCGGCCACCAGGGGCCGTACGACGGGCACGTCCAGCACGTCGGCCAGCATCTGCATGAGCAGGTGGTCGGAGGTCATGCCGCCGTCGACCTTGAGCTGCTTCAGGGCGAGCCCGGAGTCGGCGTTCATGGCGTCGACCACCTCGCGGGTCTGCCAGGCGGTGGCCTCCAGAACGGCCCTGGCCAGGTGGCCCTTGGTGATGTAGGAGGTGAGGCCGACGACGATGCCGCGGGCGTCGCTGCGCCAGTGCGGGGCGAACAGGCCGGAGAAGGCGGGGACGATGTAGCAGCCGCCGTTGTCCTCCACGGTGCGGGCCAGGGTCTCGATCTCCGGGGCGGTGTTGATCATGCCGAGCCGGTCGCGGAACCACTGGACCAGGGAGCCGGTGACGGCCATCGGGCCTTCCAGGGCGTAGACCGTGGGCTGGCCGGCGATGCGGTAGGCGACGGTGGTGAGCAGCCCGTGCCGGGAGCGGACCAGGTCGGTGCCGGTGTTCGTGAGCAGGAAGCTGCCGGTGCCGTAGGTGCACTTGGCCTCGCCGGGCGAGAAGCAGGTCTGGCCGAACAGGGCCGCCTGCTGGTCGCCGAGGGCGGCGGTGATGCGCACGCCGGGCAGCAGCGCGCGGGCCTCGCCGTAGCTCTCGGCCGAGGAGCGGATCTCGGGCAGCAGGTCGCGCGGCACGCCGAAGAAGTCCAGCAGCTCCGGGTCCCAGGTCAGGGTGCGGAGGTTGAGGAGCATGGTGCGGCTGGCGTTGGTGGGGTCGGTGATGTGCAGTCCGCCGTCGGTGCCGCCGGTGAGGTTCCAGATCAACCAGCTCTCGATGGTGCCGAACAGCACCTCGCCGTCGCGGGCTCGCTGCTCCAGGCCGGGGACGTTCTCGAACAGCCAGCGGATGCGGGGGGCGGAGAAGTAGGTGGAGGGGGGCAGCCCGCAGCGGTCGAGGAAGAACTCGTCGCCGGGCCGGTCCCTGAGCGCGTCCACGAGGGGCGCGGTGCGGGTGTCCTGCCAGACGATGGCCCGGCCGACCGGTACTCCGGTGCGCGGGTCCCACAGCACGGTGGTCTCGCGCTGGTTGGCGATGCCGATGGCGGCGATCTGCCCGGCGTCCACGCCCGCCGAGGCCATCGCCTCGGGCACGACGCGCTGCACGTTGCGCCAGATCTCGACGGCGTCGTGCTCGACCCAGCCGGGCTTCGGGAAGTGCTGCTGGTGTTCGCGCTGGGCGACCGAGCGCAGCCGTCCGCGGTGGTCGAACAGGATGCACCGCGTGGACGTGGTGCCCTGGTCGATGGACATCACATACCGGTCAACCATGTTCTGGCCTGCCTTCCGATGCGTGACGCGGCTGGGGAAGCTGCGAGGTCCTGGCGGGGACTACCAGCGGGTCGCCCCCAGGTCCCGGGAGATCGCCCGTGCGGCCTCCCGGAGCAGGGCGGTCAGGGCGGCCAGGGGCCGACCCCTGGGATCGCAGATCCGTTCGACGGGGCCGGAGAGGCAGACGGCGCCCACCACGAGTCCGCCGTGCCCGCGGATCGGCGCGGCGATCCCCGCCTCGCCCATGGACATCTCCTGCACCTCCGCGCCCCAGCCCTGCTCGCGGATCTCCGCGAGCGCCCGGTCCAGGTCCTCGCGATCGACCAGGGTGTGCCGCGTGTACGCCGCCAGGCCCTCGGCCGGCGGGTCGAGGGTCGCGGCGCCGTAGGCGAGGAGGACCTTGCCGAGGGAGGAGGCGTGCAACGGCAGCAGGGCGCCCACGTCGAGGGTCTGCAGCGTGTCGTCGGGGCGGAAGACGTGGTGGACGACGAGGACCTGGCCCTCCAGCGGCGTGCCCAGCCGGACGGCCTCGCCGCTGCGGGCGGCCAGCGCGTCCGCCCAGTTGACGGAACGGGAACGCAGCTCGTTGACGTCGAGATAACTGGTGCCCAGGTGCAGCAGCGCGGCCCCGAGCTGGTACTTCCCGGTCGCCTCGTCCTGCTCGACGAAGTCGACGTGCTGGAGGGTGCGGAGGATGCCGTGAGCGGTGCCCTTGGCGAGTCCCAGGGAGGACGCGACCTCGCCGAGCCCGAGCCTGCGCGGCCCGCCGGCCAGCAGGCGCAGGATCGCCGCCGCTCGTTCGATCGACTGGACGGGTCCGGCCATGGAGCGATATTAATCCTATTTGCCCCGTTCAGGACTGCCGTTCGGCAATGCCGACCGCGATTCGTTGACCGCCGCGTATACGTTCCCTAGCGTTCCTAGTCGCGCCCGACCTCCGGTCGGCAGCGCCGTTCGGAGAAGGAGGCCACATGACCGCAGCGCAGCTCGACGCCGCGCCCCGCGGGGAAGCCGGCCGAGCCGCCCACGCCCGGCACGCTTTCCCGCTGCCGCCCACGCCCGGAGCAGTGCCGACCGTACGCCGTCGCGTACGCGCGGTGCTGGGCGACTGGAACCTTCCGACCGGGGCCGCGGACGATGTGCTGCTCGTGGTCTCGGAGCTGGTCACCAACGCGCTGGTGCACGCCCGCCCGCCCGCGACGCTGCTGCTCTGGCAGGTGCCGGTGGACGGGCGCGGGGCCGTGCACGTCGAGGTGAGCGACCTGGGACCCGCCGCGCCGCCCGGCCCGGCCGCCGCGCCGGACCCGGACGAGCACGGCCGCGGCCTCGGCATCGTGACCGCGCTGTCGGCCCGCTGCGGCGTCCGCACCGGCCCCGGCGGCACGCACAGGTGGGCCGAGGTCCTGGCGGGCTGACCCGCCCTCCCCTGCCTTCCGCACACCCAGACGCGGACCGGTGCCGACGCCCCTCTGCACGCCGGACCGCCCCGGACCCCGAACAGCCGTTCCACGCCTCAGCGCGGCGGCAGGTCGGCGCCCGGGTCGATCGCCCAGTGGTTGGCGCGCAGCACCCGGTCGGCGAACGGTACGTCGCACTCGCCGAGCAGCCGGAAGCCGAGGGAGCGGCAGATGCCGTTCGAGGGGGCGTTGTCCGTGGCCGGGAACGCGTGGGCCGTGCCCCAGCGCTCCTCGTCGCACGCCCGTTCGAGCAGCAGCCGGGTCGCCCGTCTGCCGAGGCCCCGGCCCTGGTACTCGGGCAGGACCATCCAGCCGATCTCCGACACGGGCGCGCCGCCGTCGTCGTGGGACCACAGGCACACCGTCCCGGCGACCTCCCCGGGGCCCGCGTCGTCGGGCACGATCATCTTGATCCAGGCGGTGTCCTCGGCCGCCGCGGCGGCGTCCCGGCGCACCTTGTCGGCCATGCCCTCGGCCGGCAGCGGCCCGCCGAGCCCGGCCGTCATCACCGGATCGCACCGCATCCGTACGTAGGCGTCGACGTCGTCCGGCGTGACGTTGCGCAGCTGCACCGGGTCCCTCCCCCGTGTCGTGGCGTTGCCCGCTCCTAGTCTGTGGAGCGTCCAACGATCCGGCGGCGCCGGAAGATCCCGAGGAGACAGACCCGTTGAACACCGGCAGTGAGGTCCCCGACAGCTATTACGTGCGCATCGACGAGCACCGCTTCAAGCCCACCGCCCACGCGAGCGGCGCCTGGGACGAGAACGAGCTGCACTTCAGCCCGCTCGGCGGCCTCGTCGCGCACGTCATCGAGCGGCACCTGGCCGCCCGCCCGGCCGGCGGCCTGGTCCTGTCCCGGATCAGCTACGACATCCTGGGCCGCCTCGCTCTGGAGGAGTGCGAGATCCGGCTGGAGACGGTCCGTCCCGGCCGCACGATCGAGCTCCTGGAGGCGGTGGTGACCGTCGCGGACCGCCCGGTGGTGCGGGCCCGCGCCTGGCTGCTGGCCGGGCAGGACACGAGCGCCGTCGCCGGGGGCGCCGCCGACCGGCTCACCCCGCCCGAGCGGCTCGAACCGTGGCCGATGGCCGAGCTGTGGCCCGGCGGCTACATCGCGTCCCTGGACGTGCGCCCCGTCGCCGCGCCACGGCCGGGCCGTACCGCCGCCTGGGTGTCCACGCCGCTCGCCCTGGTGGCCGGGGAGACCAGCGGCCCGTACGCCTCGTACCTCGCCCTGGTCGACACCGCCAACGGCATCGCCGTGCGCGAGTCGCCGACGGAGTGGATGTTCCCCAATGTCGACCTGACCGTCCATCTGCACCGGCGGCCGGAGGGCGGGTGGACGGGTCTGGACACCACGGTCGTCTTCGGGCCGAGCGGCCAGGGCCTGACCAGCACGGTCCTGCACGACGTGCGCGGTCCGGTCGGGCGGGCCGAGCAGATCCTCACCGTACGGCCGATACCGGGCGCCTGACCGGCGGTCCTGGGGTCCGGGCGCCGGCCGGGCCCGGCGGGCGGGGCCAACCCTCCGCCGTCAGCGGGCCGGAACCAGCGGCAGGTCGTCGGTGTAGCCGTTGACCGGCCGCTCGACCCGCCGTACGTCACGCGCGTCCAGACCGGCGGGCGCGGAGGCGGTGCCGAGCGTGCCGCCGGGGTGCCAGGCGCCGGTGACCGACACCCAGGTGTCGGCGGGCGGCGCCGGCGTGCCGTGGATCCGGACCTTCACCGACTGGGCGTCGGCGGCGCAGCAGGACAGGATGATCCGGGTCAGGTACCAGGCGTCCCGGCCGCCCTCGTCCGGCGTGACGAAGCCGGTCAGCAGGACCGTGCGCCCCCTGACGGCTCCCGAGGGGTCCTGCTGCACCCGGCGGGTGAAGTCGGTGAGGGTCATCGGCAGCGGCGAGGCCGCGGGCAGCGGGTCGAAGTGCCGCTGCCCGGACGTGACGGCCCTGGGGGCCTCACGGGAGGCGGTGTACGCGCCGAGGGCGGGCGGGGCGTGGAAGAGCAGGCTCAGCGCGGGGAGGAACAGCAGCCAGGCGACGCGGGGGACGGTGGAGTGGTCGTGACCGTGGCCGCCGTGGCCCTGGTCCTTCGCGTCGCCCTCGTGGCCGTGTTCCGGTTGCTCGGCGCGGTGGGCCCTGGCGGGGACGGACCACGCCTCGGCCACGCCCAGCAGGAGCAGCAGCACGCCGGAGGCGACGAGCAGCGGCCGCATGCCCTCCTTGACGTAGCGCAGGAAGAGGTCGGTGAAGAGGGAGGCGTGCAGCAGGCCGAGGCCGCTGAGCACGAGCAGGGTCACCTGGAGGGGACGTTTCACAGCAGGACGCCTCCGACGATCGTGCTGCACAGGATCGCGACGAGGGCGGTCGCGGCGGAGAAGCGGGCGGCGAAGGCCCGGCCGAAGGTGCCCGCCTGAAGGGCGATCAGTTTGAGGTCCACCATCGGCCCGACCACCATGAACGTCAGCCGCGCCAGGGGTGAGAATGCGGTGAGGGACGCGGCGACGAACGCGTCGGCCTCCGAGCAGACCGCGAGCAGGACGGCGAGGGCGGCCAGGAACAGCACGGAGAGCCAGGGAGAACCGGAGAAGGCGTCGAGCACGGTGTGCGGGACCGTCACGTTGAAGGTGGCGGCGGCCATCGCGCCGAGGACCAGGAAACCGCCCGCGTGCAGGAAGTCGTGCTGGAAACCCTGCCGGAACTCCGTCCAGCGGCTGTGTCCCGGCCGGTGCCCGGTGTGCCGCACGGCCGGCCGCAGCCACTTCTCGCGGCCGAGCAGGAGCCAGAGCCAGCCCATGGCGGCGGCGGTGACCAGCGAGGCGAGCAACCGGGCCCACACCATGGCGGGGTTGCCGGGGAAGGCGATGGCCGTGGCGGTCAGCACGACCGGGTTGACCGCGGGCGCCGACAGCAGGAACGCGAACGCGGCGGCCGGGGTCACACCCCGGCTGATCAGGCTGTTCGCGACGGGCACCGAGGCGCACTCGCAGCCCGGCAGGACCACCCCGGCGATCCCCGCGACCGGGACGGCGAGCACGGCCCGCCTCGGCAGCAGCCGGCTGAACACACCGGCCGGCACGAAGGCGTTGATCGCGCCGGACAGCGCGGTGCCGAGCAACAGGAAGGGCAGCGCCTGCACGGTGACGGCGAGGCAGACCGTCCGCCAGGCCTGGAAGGCCTGTCCGTCGCTCCACCGGCCGACGACGAAGACGACCGCGCCGGGCAGGACGGCCGCGCCGAGCAGGACGGCCGGCCAGAACCGGGGCCAGCCGTGCGCGGCGGCCTCGCCGGCCGGGGAGCGGGACGGGTCCGCCGGAGTGGCCCCCGGCTCCCCGGCCAGTACTTCGGTCTTCTGCATGGCGACTCCGAACGTTCCGTTGTCCGCAGCGAACATAGCGGGCCGCGACCCCTCACCTGTGCGTGAGACGCGTCGTCGGCGGTTCGCCGAATCCATTTTTGAACGCGTTCAGTTCCGGGGTTACAGTCGTCTCCTCCGACGGAGGGGGACGAGGGCGATGAAGATCGTGCTGCCCGGCGGCACCGGGCAGGTGGGGACGGTCCTGGAGCGCGCGCTGACCGCCGCGGGACACGAGGTCGTGGTGCTGACCCGGCGGCCGAAGCACCCGGGGCAGGTGCGCTGGGACGGGCGGACGGCCGGGCCGTGGACCGCGGCGATCGACGGCTGCGACGCGGTGGTGAACCTGGCCGGGCGCAGCGTCAGCTGCCGGTACACGCCCGCCAACCTGCGGGAGATGATGGACTCGCGGGTCGAGTCCGCCCGGGCGGTCGGCGAGGCGATCGCGGCCGCGGCCCGGCCGCCGCGGGTGTGGCTCCAGATGAGCACGGCCACGGTCTACGCCCATCGGTTCGACGCGCCCAACGACGAGCGCGACGGCCTGATCGGCGGCGCGGAACCGGACGTCCCGGACTACTGGGCCTTCAGCGTCGACATCGCCAAGGCGTGGGAGCGCGAGCAGGAGCGGGCCCGTACCCCGCACACCCGCAAGGTGGCCCTGCGCTCGGCCATGGTGATGAGCCCGGACCGGGGCGGCGTCTTCGACGTGCTGCTGCGGCTCACCCGGCTCGGCCTGGGCGGTCCGGTCGCGGGCGGCGGGCAGTACGTTTCCTGGATCCACGACCGCGACTTCGTGCGCGCGGTGCGCTTCCTGATCGACCGGGAGGACATCGCCGGACCGGTGAACCTGGCCGCGCCGGGGCCGCTGCCGCAGCGCTCGCTGATGCGGGCGCTGCGGGCGGCCTGGGGGACCCCGGTCGGCCTGCTCGCGACCGGGTGGATGGCGGAGATCGGGGCCTTCCTGCTGCGGTCGGACACCGAACTGCTGCTCAAGAGCCGACGCGTGGTGCCCGGCCGCCTGCTGGAGGCGGGTTTCTCCTTCGACCACCCCCAGTGGCCCCGGGCCGCCGAGGACCTGGTCCGGCGGGTGCGCATCCGGCCGGCCGCGGCCCGCCCGGCTCGTTCGGCGCGCGGGATCGGGGGCTAGCTGGTGTGCTGGAGTCGGGGGCCCCATGTCGTCGCTGTTCGCGGAGGTCTGGATGAGTGCCTACACCGTCGCGCAGGTGGCCGTCGCCGGCGGGCCGTTCGAGCTCGTCGAGCGTGAGGTCCCCGAGCCCGGCCCCGGTCAGGTGCGCATCGCCGTGGAGGCGTGCGGGATCTGTCACAGCGACGCCCTGTTCGTGGACGGGGCGATGCCCGGCGTACGGTTCCCGCTGGTCCCCGGGCATGAGATCGCCGGGCGGATCGAGGCGCTCGGCCCGGGTGCGGCGGAGTACGGCTGGCAGGCGGGCGACCGGGTGGCGGTGGGCTGGTTCGGCGGCAGCTGCCACCACTGCACCGCGTGCCGGCAGGGCGACTTCATCGTGTGCGAGAACCTCAAGGTCCCCGGCTGGTCCTACGACGGCGGGTTCGCCGAGCGCACCGTCGCACCGGTCGACGCCCTGGCCCGCATCCCCGACACCCTGGAGGCGAGCGACGCGGGACCGATGGCGTGCGCGGGTGTGACCGTGTTCGACGGGCTGCGCCGCAGCGCCGCGCAGCCGGGCGACCTGGTCGCGGTGCTCGGCCTCGGCGGACTGGGACACCTGGGCGTGCAGTACGCGGCGGCGATGGGCTTCGAGACGGTGGCGATCGCGCGGGGCGCCGACAAGGCCGACTTCGCGGCGCGGTTGGGCGCCCACCACTATGTCGACAGCACGGCGGGCACCCCCGTCGCCGAGGCGCTCCAGGCCCTCGGCGGGGCCAAGGTGGTGCTGGCCACGGTCGGCAACGCGGCGGCGGTCTCGGCGACCGTGGACGGGCTGACGCACCGCGGCGAGCTGGTGGTCATCGGGGTGACGCCCGAGCCGCTGGGGATCAGCCCGCTCCAGCTGATCACCGGTGCCAGGGAGGTCCGCGGACATCCCTCCGGCACCGCGCAGGACGTCCAGGACACCATGGAGTTCAGCGCCCTGCACGGCATCCGGCCGATGACCGAGGTGGTACCGCTGGCCGAGGCCGACGAGGCGTACCGCAAGATGCTCTCCGGCGCGGCCCGCTTCCGCATGGTCCTCACGACGGGCTGAGGCGCGGTCACCCCCAACTGGTCTCGGGCCGGTCGGCGGCCGGCCACTCACGATCGGTGCCCGGGCCCGGCCGGGCGCCGATCACGCTCTTCACATGTTCCGCACTTTTCCGACACCTTGCCGTCACGCATTGAGTATGATCCTCGCGGCTCATCCGCACCATCGAGGGGGGAACCTCCATGCGCATACGCTCCGCCCTGGCCATCGCCGCCACGGCGGGCACGGTCGCCGTCGTCGCCGCGGCACCGGCCCAGGCCACCGAGTACTCGTCCGCGCTGAAGATCAAGGGCGTCCAGTACGACGCGCCCGGACGCGACTCCAACAGCTGCACCAAGGGCAACGCCAAGAACGAGTACCTGACGGTCAAGAACTACTCGCGCTCGACCGTCAACCTCAAGGGCTACGTCGTCAAGGACGCGGCCGGCAACCGCTTCACGTTCCGCTCCAACCACTACCTGGAGCGCGGCGACTACGTGAACCTGCGCGGCGGCAAGGGCACGGACTCCGACGCGAAGAACGTCGTCTACCGCCAGAACTGCAACTTCATCTGGAACAACGACAAGGACACCATCTACCTGTACGCCCCTTCGGGCGCCCGCGCGGACGTCCACTCGTACACCAAGTCCCGCGACGACCGCGACGGCAACGGCTACATCACGTACCACGGCTGAGGCCGTGACGACGCCCCCGGCCGCCCGGCCGGGAACGCCCCCGGCGGTCCGTCAGGGCCGTCGGGGGCGTCGGGGGCATCGGTCACCTCTCGTCCGGTGCGTCGGTCACTCCTCGTCCAGGGGGCGGGCGCGGCCGGGTTCGGCGAGTTCGTTCTGCTGGGCCCGGATGTGCAGGACGTCGCCGATGAACAGGTCGTAGACCAGGACCCCGACCAGACCGCCCACGAGCGGACCCACGATCGGGATCCACCAGTAGTCGCTGAACGCCCCCGCCTCGCTGCCCGGCAGCGCCAACTTCCCCCAGCCGACGGCGTAGGTGAGGAGCCGAGGGCCGAAGTCGCGGGCCGGGTTGATGGCGTACCCGGCGTTCGCGCCGTAGGAGATGCCGATGGCGGCCACGGCGAAGCCGATGACCAGCGGCCCCAGGTTGGCCTTCACGGCGGTGTTGCGCAGGTCGACGATGGCCACGATCAGCATCACCAGCAGAGCGGTGCCGACGATCTGGTCGATCAGCGGACCCCAGTTGCCGCCGTGGAAGTAGGGCGCCGGGAAGGTGGCGAAGATGGAGAACGAGGCCACGGTGTGCCCGTTCGTCTTCGGCCCCTTCATGGCCTGGTCGAAGGTGTTGATGGCGTCGTGGTAGACGGCGTAGACCAGCGCCGCGCCGGCGAACGCGCCCACCACCTGTGAGGCCCAGTACGGCAGCACCTTCACCCACGGGAACCCACGGCGCGCCGCGAACGCCAGCGTCACCGCCGGGTTGAGGTGTGCGCCGCTGACGCCGCCGGCCACGTACACGCCGAAGACCACGGCGAACGCCCAGCCCCAGGCGATCAGCAGCCAGTCGCCGGCGCCCAGGAAGAAGGTGGTGGGCCCCTCGGTCCGGCCCGAGCCGGGCAGCGCGGCGACCGCCATGGCCACCGAGCCGCACCCGAAGGCGATGAGGACGAAGGTCCCCAGGAACTCCGCCAGGCATTCGCCCCACAGACCTCCCCGACGCCTGAGTCGGGAGGGTTTGATCAGAGGCTGGATTTCTACGGCCATATCGGCCCCCTCGACGAACGGTGCGGCGTACGAGCCGGGACGGCCCGGCTCCGGGACCGCCCGCGTCACAGCCCGCCGGCGGCCCCGCGCACTGCTCAGTGTGCGCGCCCGGACCGGTTGCGGCTACTCGGCCGCATCCGGACGTCTGTCGGGTGACGTCACCGGCGTGTCGTGTGCCGCGCCACCTGCACCCGCCCTCCATACGGGCGTACCCGAGTGGCAGGGCAGCTGGGACCGCACAAAACTGATCCATGGTTTCGTGATCAGTCGAAAAGGTTTCGTGATCAGGCGAAAACGCTCGGTCTCGGGGACCGGCCACCGCTGGCCGACGGTTTTCGACCTTTCCTCAGGGAGCTCGCATGGTGGAGAAGTCTGCCGACATATTGATGCCCGGGCCGAGCGGAACCGCGGTGGCCCGGAGCACGTCCACCGCTCCGGCGCCGGCGGACACCGAACGAGAACTCGCCGGAATACTCGCGGACGTCATGCACGCGGAACATGTTCCGCGTGAAAGCCACTTCTTCACCGATCTCGGCGCGAACTCCCTGCTGATGGCCCAGTTCTGCGCCCGGGTGCGCAAACACCCCGGGCTGCCGTCGGTGTCGATCAAGGACGTCTACCGGAACCCGACCCTGCGCGACCTGGCCGCCGCCCTCACCCCGACGGCCGTGGACGGCGACACCGCGGCTCCTCCCCCGCCCGCCGGCGCCCCGGCCCCGGCGGTCCCGGCCCCGGGACCGGCGCCGGCCGTCCCCGCTCCGCCGGGCGCCGTGCGCCACGCGCTGTGCGGAACCGCGCAGGCGCTGATCTTCCTCTGCTATTCCCTCGTCCTCGGAATGTCCACCGCATGGGCCTACGAATGGGTCGCCGCGGGTTCCGGCCTCCTCGCCGTGTATGAGCGGTCGTTCCTGTGCGGCGGTACGGGATTCCTCGCCGTGTGCGCGCTTCCGGTGGCCGCGAAATGGATTCTCGTCGGGCGCTGGAAACCGGCGGAGTTCCCGATCTGGGGGGCGGCCTATCTGCGCTTCTGGATCGTCAAGACGCTGCTGCACGCCAATCCCATGGTCCTGTTCGTGGGGAATCCGCTGTACGTGCTGTACCTGCGGGCCCTCGGCGCGCGGATCGGGAAGAACGTCACGATCCTCACCCGCACCGTGCCGGTCTGCACGGACCTGGTGTCCATCGGCTCCGGCACGGTGATCCGCAAGGACGCCTTCCTCCTCGGCTACCGGGCGCACGCCGGCCGCATCCAGACCGGCCGGATCACGCTCGGCCGGGACGTGTTCGTCGGCGAGAAGACGGTGCTGGACATCGACACCGCGATGGGCGACGGCGCCCAGCTCGGCCACGCCTCCGCTCTGTACCGGGGACAGGGGATCCCGGCCGGGGAACGGTGGCACGGCTCGCCGGCCGAGCCCACCCGAGTGGACCACGTACGGGTCCCGCCGGCCCGCTGCGGCACGCTGCGCAGGGCCGTCTTCGGCATCACCAGCCTGGTGCAACTCTTCTTCCTCTACCTGCCGTTGGTGATCGGCGGCATGTACATGCTGTTCGCGGAGGTCCCGGCGCTCAGCAAGCGGCTGGACGCCGGGACACGGGTCACCACGGCCGCCGAGTTCGTCACCGACACCCTCGTCGTGGCCACCGCGCTCTTCTTCGGCGCCCTCGTCCTCGGCCTCGCCGTCCTGTACACCGTGCCGCGCCTGCTGCGCCTCGCGGTGAGACCCGACCGGGTCTATCCGCTCTACGGCTTCCACTACGCCGCGCACCGCGCCATGGCCGGTCTGACCAACGTCCACTTCTTCCCGTGGCTGTTCGGCGACAGCTCCTACATCGTCCCCTACCTGCGCGGCCTCGGGTACGACCTGAACCGGGTCGAGCAGACGGGCTCGAACTTCGGGACCGAGGTGCAGCACGAGACGCCGTTCCTGGTCTCCGTCGGCAGCGGCACCATGGTCGCCGACGGACTGTCCGTGATGAACGCGGAGTTCTCCAGCACCTCGTTCCGGGTGAGCCGGGCGGCGATCGGCGCACACAACTTCCTCGGCAACAACATCGCCTACCCGGCGGGAGCGAGGACAGGTGACAACTGCCTGCTGGCGACCAAGGTGATGGTCCCCCTCGACGGCGAGATGCGCGAGGGCGTCGGACTGCTCGGCTCGCCCTGCTTCGAGATCCCCCGCACGGTGGAGCGCGACACCCGCTTCGACCATCTGCGCACCGGCGACGAACTGCGCCGCAACCTCGCCGCGAAGAACCGCTACAACCTCCGCTCGATGGCGCTGCACCTGGTCCTGCGCTGGCTGCACACCGTCGTCCTCACCGCGCTCGCGCTCACCTCCGTCGATCTGTACGGCACGCTGGGACACGTGGTGATCGCCGGGTATCTGGCCCTCACCCTGGTCCTCACCACGCTCTTCCACGTCCTGGTGGAGCGCTCCCTCGCCTCCTTCGGCCGGCTGCGCCCCCGCCTGTGCTCCATCTACGACCCGTACTTCTGGTGGCACGAGCGGCTGTGGAAGGTGCCGGACCGGTATCTCGAGGTGTTCAACGGGACGCCGTTCAAGGCGCTGGTGTGGCGGCTGCTGGGGGTGCGGGTCGGCCGCCGGGTCTTCGACGACGGCTGCTACATCACCGAGCGGACGCTGACGGCCATCGGGGACGACTGCACGCTGAACGCCGGCAGCAAGATCCAGTGCCACTCCCAGGAGGACGGCACCTTCAAGTCCGACCACACCACACTCGGCGCGGGTGTGACCCTCGGCGTCGGCTCACACGTGCACTACGGGGTGACGATGGGCGACGGCGCCGTGCTGGCGCCCGACTCCTTCCTGATGAAGGGCGAGGAAGTCCCCGCCGACGCGGCCTGGGAGGGCAACCCGGCCGCACCGTCTGCGAACTGAGGAAGGGTCATTCGATGGGAGCGCTCGTGGCAGCGGACAGGGACTTCTGGACGGACGTGCTCACCGCCGGCGGGTTCACCGCCGTACCGCGGTGGACGCGGCGGCCCGTGCCGGGGGTCGCCGAGCACGGGGAGCCGGTGCCGGACGAGGTGGCCCGGGCCGTGCGCGCCCTGGCCGTCGAGCTGGGGGTGCCGGTGAGCGCGGTGCTGCTGGCCGCCCACGCCAAGGTGCTGGCCGCACTCAGCGGCGAGCAGGACGTGGTGACCGGGCACACCGGGGGCGACGGCGCCCCGCTGCCCTGCCGGCTGACGCTGGCGCCGCCGACCTGGCGCGGGCTGGTGCGCAGCGCCCGGCGGGTCGAGGCGGACCTGCTGACGCACCGGGACTACCCGGTCGGCGAGCTGCGCCGGGAGCTGGGTCTGAGCGGACCGTCGTACGAGACGGTGTTCGACCCGGACGTTCCCGCGGCCCCCGCGGACGCCGGGGCCGCGCTGCCCGAGGACGTGGTGCTGCGCGTGGGATGGAGCGACCCGGACGGGCGGACGGCGCTGCGGCTGCGGTACCGCACGGACGCGCTGGACGCGGGGGCGGCGGCCCGGATCGGCGGCTACCATCTGACCGCGCTGCGGCTGATGGCGGCCGACGCGGACGCCGAACACACCCGGCAGAGCCTGCTGTCCACCGACGAGGTCCGCGCGCAGCTCGACGAATTGGCCGGTCCGCACCGGGAGTTGCCGAAGGCCCGGGCGCACGAGCTGTTCGAGCGGCAGGTGCGCGCACACCCCGACGCGGTGGCCGTGGTGCACGGCGGGCAGTCCTGGACGTACGCGGAGCTGAACGCGCGGGCGAACCGGCTGGCGCGGGCGCTGCTGGCCCGCGGAGTGGGCCGCGAGGACGTGGTGGCGGTGGTCACCGAACGGGATCTCGACTGGCCGGCCGCCGTGCTGGCGGTGTTCAAGGCCGGCGCCGTCTATCTGCCGATCGAGCCGCACTTCCCGGCCGGCCGGATCCGGGCGACGCTGTCCCGCTCCGGATGCCGGCTCGTGCTGACCGAGTCCGGCAGTACGGGCACCCTGGACCAGGCCCTCGCCGCGCTGCCCGCGGGCGTCGAGAAGCTGCTGGTGCGGGACGCGTACGCGGAGGGGCACGACGCGTGCGACCTCGGGGTGGAGGTGACGCCGGAGCAACTGGCGTACATCTACTTCACCTCCGGCTCCACGGGTGAGCCGAAGGGTGCGATGTGCGAGCACGCGGGCATGCTCAACCATCTGTTCGCCAAGATCGACGACCTGTTGATCGGGCCGGGGACGGTGGTGGCGCAGACGGCGCCGCAGTGCTTCGACATCTCGCTCTGGCAACTGCTGGCCGCGCTGCTGGTGGGCGGCCGCACCCTGCTGGTGGAGCAGGAAGCCGTCGTGGACGTGGAGCGGTTCGTCGACACGGTGACGCGCGGCCGGGTCGGCGTGGCGCAGCTCGTGCCCTCCTATCTCGAGGTGGTGGTGTCGTACCTGGAGCGGCACCCGCGCGAACTGCCCGATCTGGCGTGTGTGTCGGTGACCGGCGAGGCGCTCAAGCGGGAACTGGTGCAGCGGTGGTTCGCCATCGAGCCCGGCATCCGGCTGGTGAACGCCTACGGGCTGACCGAGACCTCGGACGACACCAACCACGAGGTCATGGAGGCGGTCCCGGACCGCGTACTGCTGGGCCGCCCCGTCAACAACGTCCGGGTCCTGGTCGTGGACGAGCAGCTGTCGCTGGTGCCGCTCGGTGCACCCGGGCTGATCGCGTTCTCCGGGGTGTGCGTGGGGCGCGGCTACGTCAACGATCCCGAGCGCACCCGGGAGGCCTACCGGCGGGACCCGTACCGGCCGGGTGAGCGCCTGTATCTGGGCGGCGACTGGGGGCGCTGGCATCCGGACGGCAAGCTGGAGTTCCTCGGCCGCCGGGACAGCCAGGTCAAGATCCGCGGGTTCCGGATCGAGATCGGCGAGATCGAGAACACGCTGCTGCGCGTCGGCGGAGTCCGCGACGGTGCGGTCGTCGTGGCGGAACTCGGCGGCGGCGGGACGCACTTGATCGCCTACTACAGCGGCCGCCGGCTGACCGACGAGGAGTTGCGGCGGGCGCTGGGCGCGCCGCTGCCCGCCTACATGGTGCCGACGGCGTTCCACTGGCAGGAAAGTCTGCCGCTGACCGCCAACGGCAAGATCGACCGAAAGGCGCTGACCGCGGCGGCCGAGCGGACGGCGCGGGCGGACGCCGAGGCGGAGGGGACCGGCGGGGCCGCCGGGGAAGCGCACGAGGACGCGCCGCGCACCGCGACCGAACGCCGGCTGGCCGACGCCTGGGCGGAGGTGCTGAGCGTGCCCCGGCACCGGATCGGCCGCCGGGACCACTTCTTCGACCGGGGCGGCACCTCGCTGACGGCGGTGAAGCTCACCATCGCCCTGAACCGCGCGGTGTCCCTCAAGGACATCACCCGCCATCCCGTGCTCGCCGATCTGGCCGCGCTGCTGGACGGCGGGTCCGGGCGGCGCACGGAACTGCTGCAACCGCTGTCCGGGGGCAGGGGCGCGCGGGACTGCGCGCTGGTGTGCTTCCCGTACGCGGGCGGCAACGCGGTCAACTTCCGGCCGATGGCGAGCGCCCTGGCCGGCAGCGGGCTGGCGGTGTACGCCGTCGATCTGCCCGGCCACGACCTGGCGGCGGCCGAGGAGCCGTTCGCGCCGCTGGAGCGGGTGGTGGAGGACGTCGTCGCCGAGATCGCCGGGCGCGGTCTGCGCCGGGTGATGCTCTGGGGTCACTCCTCCGGCGCAGCACCCGCCGTGGCGACGGCCCGGCGGCTGCACGGGAGCGGGGTGGAGGTGGTCCGGGTGTTCGTCGGCGCCCAACTCCTCGGCACCGCCGGACAACGGCGAGCGGCGGTCGAGGAGTTGACTCGGCTGAGCAACGCGGAGATCGCCGCGCGGCTCGGCGCGGACAGCGGGTACACCGAGCTGGGCGAGCTGAACGCGGCGCACGCCGAGCACATCGGGGCCGCCTACCGGCACGACTGCCTGGCCGCGCACCGCTACTTCGCCGACGCGCTGGAACGGCCGCCGGCCGAGCGGCTGGCCGCGCCGGTCACCGTGGTCGTCGCCGCCGACGACCCGCACACCGACGGCTACCTGGACGCCCACCGCCAGTGGCGGCTCCTGGCCGAGCGGGTGGAGCTGCGCGAACTGACCGACGGCGGCCACTACTTCCCGCGCACCCAGCCGGCCGAGGCGGCCCGGGCCGTACTACTGGGCGCGGCCGAGCTGCTGGCGTCCTCCTAGGGCGTTGCGGGCCACCCTGCGAACGAAAGGAAACGCACATGTCGTTCTCGTCCCCGGCGTCCCTGCTGGAGGTGGAGCTGCACCCGGACCGGCCGCCGGTCCTGCGTGTGGAGCAGCCGCTCGATGTGACCGGCTGGGCGGCGCAGTACCGCGAGGCGGTCCGGGCGCAGGTCGCCGAGCACGGCGCGCTGCTGGTGCGCGGCCTCGGGCTGCGCGAGCCGGACCAGGTGCGGGCCGTCTTCACCGCGCTGACCGGTGAACTCATGGCGGAGCGGGAGGCGTTCGCGCCGCGGACCTCCTACGGCGCGGGCCTGTACTCCTCCACCACCTGGCCGGACAACCAGCCGATGTGCATGCACCACGAGCTGAGCTACGTGCAGCGGGTGCCGGGTCTGATGCTGTTCGCGTGCCTCACCGCGCCCGCGCAGGGCGGGGCGACCGCGGTGGCGGACGCGGAGGAGGTGCTGCGCGCGCTGCCCACCGCCCTGTCCGAGCGCTTCGAGCGCGAGGGCTGGCTGCTCACCCGCAGTTACAACGACGAGATCGGGGCCTCGCTGTCCGAGTCGTTCGGCACCGAGGACCGTGAGACGGTGGAGAACTACTGCCGCGCTCACGCCATCGACTTCGAGTGGCAGCCGGACGGGTCGCTGCGCACCCGGCAGCGCCGCAGCGCGGTGGTGCGGCACCCGGTCACCGGCCGCCGCTGCTGGTTCAACCAGATCGCGTTCCTCAACGAGTGGACGCTGGCGCCGGAGGTGCGCGAGTACCTGGTGGACGAGTACGGCCCGGACGGGCTGCCGTTCAACACCCGCTACGGCGACGGCGGCCCGATCGACGAGGACGTCGTGCGCACCCTCAACGCCACCTACGAGGACCACACCCGGCGTGAGCCCTGGCAGGACGGAGACCTCATGCTCGTCGACAACATCCGCACCGCGCACAGCCGAGAGGCCTTCACCGGGAAGCGCGAGGTGCTGGTCGCCATGGCCGAGCCCTGGCACCCGGCCGGTGGCCGCCCGAGCCCGGAGGGGAGCCGGCGATGACCTCCGTGACCTCCCCCGCCGCCGGCGCCGCCCCCGCCGGCCACCCGCACCGGGTGCCGTCCTTCGCGGTGATCCCCGGCGCCCAGGTGAACCGGGCGCTCGAGGGCCGCGAGAAGGAGATCGTGGACCTGGTCGAGGCCACCTACCGGCTGCACGGCGCGGGCGAGACGGTGAACCCGCCGTCGTACTTCCTGCGCTTCCCGGACCGGCCCACCTCCCGGATCATCGCGCTGCCGGCGTCGGTCGGCGGCCCGGTGGGCGTGGACGGCCTGAAGTGGATCTCCAGCTTCCCGGAGAACGTGGCGGCCGGGCTGCCGCGAGCCTCAGCGGTGCTGATCCTCAACGACCACGAGACCGGCTACCCGTTCGCCTGCCTGGAGAGCTCCATCATCAGCGCCTCCCGGACGGCGGCGTCGGCGGCGCTGGCCGCGGACCGGCTCAGTCGCGGCCGGACCCGCCCCACCCGGGTCGGGTTCTTCGGCACCGGCCTGATCGCCCGCTACATCCACACGTATCTCGCCGCCACCGGCTGGGACTTCGACCGGACCGGGGTGTACGACCTGTCCGCCGACAGCGCGGCCGGCTTCAGCGGCTACCTCCGGCAGTCGGACTCGGCCGGGCGGCGCACGGACGTCACCGTCCACGACAGTCCTGAGGAGCTGATCCGCTCCAGCGATCTGGTGGTCTTCGCGACCGTCGCGGGCGAACCGCACGTCACCGACCCGGGCTGGTTCGACCACCGTCCGCTGGTCCTGCACGTGTCGCTGCGCGACCTCGCGCCCGAGGTGCTGCTCGCCTCGGCCAACTTCGTCGACGACGTCGAGCACTGCCTGAAGGCGAACACGTCGCCGCACCTCGCCGAACAGCTCACCGGCGGCCGGGACTTCCTGGACGGCACCCTCGACGACGTCCTGTCGGGCCGGGTGCAGGCGCCGGCCGACCGGACCGTGATCTTCTCCCCTTTCGGCCTCGGCGTGCTCGACCTCGCCGTCGGCAGTTACGTCCACGACGAGGTGGCCCGGGCCGGAGAACTGCGCGTCATCGACGACTTCTTCCACGAACTGCGGCGGTACGGCTGATCCTCCTTCCGGCTGATCATCCGCTATCTCGGCCCGAGCGCGTCAGGAGGCCAGCGTGCCCGTCATCTCCGCCCCCCACGCCTTCAACGAAGGCCAGCTCTATGTCGATCTGCGGCCGATATTCGGGCGCTCGCTCTTCCTGAAGTGCGAGGGCTTCAACTTCGCGGGCTCGATCAAGCTGAAGGCCGCGATCGAGATGGTGGAGGCCGCCGAACGCGACGGACTGCTCACGGAGGACTCGATCCTGGTCGAGTCCTCCTCCGGCAACCTCGGCGTCGCGCTCAGCATGATCGCGGCCAGCAAGGGCTACCGGTTCCTGTGCGTCACGGACTCCCGCTGCAACCTGTCCACCAGACTGCTCATGGAAGCGCTCGGCAGCGAGGTCCAGATCATCGCCGACCTGGACGCCAACGGCGGCTTCCTCGGCGCCCGCATCGACTACGTGCGCGCGCTGTGCGCCTCCGACGACCGGTACGTGTGGCTCAGTCAGTACACCAACCCGGGCAACTGGGGCGCGCACTACCGCAAGACCGCACCGGAGATAGCCGAGCAGTTCCCGCGGCTCGACGTGCTGTTCGTGGGAGCGGGCACCACCGGCACCCTGATGGGGTGCGCCCGCTGGTTCCGAGAGTGGCACCGGCCGGTGCGGATCGTGGCGGTGGACACCGTCGGCTCGGTGGCATTCGGCGGCGAACCGGGCCGCCGGATGATCCCCGGGCTCGGGATGAGCATGCGTCCGCCGCTGCTCGACGAGTCCTACGTCGACGAGGTCATCCGGGTGGAGGAGGCGGACACCATCCGCGCCTGTCACCGGCTGGCCCGGCGCGGCTTCCTGTTCGGCGGCTCCACCGGAACCGTGGTCAGCGGCGCCATGAAGTGGCTCGCCGAGCACGACGCACGCGATCTGACCGCGGTGGCCATCGCCCCCGACCTCGGCGAACGCTACCTGGACACCATCTACCAGTCGACCTGGCTCGAGGACCTGTACGGCGTCGAGGTGCTCAAGTCCCTGGAGGAATCCAAGGGTTCGCGCGGCGCGGAACGGGTCGCCGGTGCGCCCGACCGCCGGCAGGAGCCGTAGACCGTCGGACGGGTACGGGCTCGCCGCGGTCCCGGGGAGCCCGTACCCGTCCGGGGTGGCGTGGCCGTCCGGGGTGGCGTGGCCGTCCGGCGTGTCCGGGTCGAACCGGGGCGCGCCGTCCCTGGCCTCCAGGCCGGTCGGTCCGCACTGGCCGAGGTCCAGGGTGCCGCCCATGGCGCCGAGGTGGACGCCCTCGCCGGCGGTGCCGCCCCGGGCGGACTCCGGGTCGCTCCGTTCGGGTCAGGTCATGGCGACGGGGACCACCTCGCGCTGCGGTCCGCCAAGGACGACCTTGAGCGCGCCCGTCTCGGCGGCGTGCCCGAAGACGTCGTACGCCTCCTGCATGCGCTCCAGCGGGAAGGTGTGCGTGATCAGCTGCGAGGTGGGCAGCCGTCCGGCGGCGGCCATCTTCAGCAGGGTGGGTGTGGAGTGGGTGTCGACCAGGCCGGTGGTGATGGTCACGTCCTTGATCCACAGGTCTTCGAGGTGCAGCGTCGCGGGTCTGCCGTGCACGCCCACGTTGGCCACGTGGCCGCCGGGGCGCACCATGCGGGTGCACATCTCGAAGGTCTCCGGGAGGCCCACCGCCTCCACCACCACGTCCGCGCCGAGCCCGCCGGTGAGGTCCGCGACCAGTTGCTCGGGGGCCTCGCGGGCGTCGGCCACCGCCTCGGCGCCGAGCGCGCGGGCGGCCTCCAGCCGGGCCGGGGCCACGTCCACGGCGATGATCCGCTCGGGGGCGAACAGATGGGCGGTGGCGATCACGGCGAGACCGATGGGGCCGGCCCCGACCACGGCCACGGTGTCCCCGGGCCGTACCCGCCCGTTGAGTACGCCCACCTCGTAGGCGGTGGGGAAGATGTCGGCCAGCAGGACCGCGTCCTCGCTGGGGACCGCGGCGGGCAGCGCGTGCACGGACAGGTCGGCGAAGGGCACGCGGACGTACTCCGCCTGGGTGCCGTCGATCAGATGGCCGAGGATCCAGCCCCCGCCGCCGAGACACTGGCCGTACACGGCCTCGCGGCAGTAGCGGCACCGGCCGCAGGCGGTGACGCACGAGACCAGGACGCGGTCCCCGGGCCGTACGGTGCGCACGTCGGCGCCGACCTCGACGACCTCGCCGACGGCCTCGTGGCCCAGTACGGTGCCGGGGCGCACCTCGGGCACGTCGCCCTTGAGGATGTGCAGGTCGGTGCCGCAGACGGTGACGGTGTCCACCCGCACGACGGCGTCGGTCGGGTCCTTGATGTCCGGGTCGGGCACGTCCTCCCAGGCGGACTGCCCGGGGCCGTGGAAGACATAGGCTTTCATGCCGGTCCTCACCCTCTCTTCTCGGGCTCTTCTCGGGCGGATGCCGGGGGCCGGACGGCACGCGGCCGGGGCGGGCCGCCCGAGGGGGCGTGGGGCCCCTCGGTCCCCTCTTGTCCTCGGTTCCATCTTGTCCGCTGACCGGAGGTTCCGCTCGGGCCGGACGGCGGCCGGTCCCGGGCCCTCGGGCCCGGGAGTACGGTCCGGCCGGGGCCGAACGGCCCTACCACCCGCCCCGCCCGCCGGGCTTTCCTTGCGGTATGTCCACGAGCCAGACCCGGCCCCTGACCGGTCATATCGAGCACACGGTCGGCGGGGCGACCGTCGTGACGCTGAGCGGCGACGTCGGCTTCGCCACCCGGCTGTGCCTCGGCGGTCGCCTGGACGCGCTGAGCGCGGGCCCCCGCCCCGACCTGGTGCTCGACCTGCGCGCCGTGCCGTTCATCGACTGCGCCGGGCTGGGCCTGCTGTGCCGGGTGCGCAACCGGGTCACGGCGCGTGGCGGCCGGCTGCGTCTGGTGAGCGACAGCGCGTCGTTCCGGCGGATCCTGCGCCGGACGGGTCTGGCGGGCGTCTTCCAGGTGCTGCCGGAGTTCACCGGGGCGCCGGCCGGCCGGGCGGCGCGCGAGGGCCGCCCGGCGGTTCCGGCCGTCCAGGCCTGACCGGTCCGCCCGGCGGACTCCGGGCCTACGGGTCCGGCCGGTCCCGCTCGGCCGCACCCACCCGTCCCGCCCCCGGTCGGCGGGGCCGGGACCGGACCGGGTGAGCCGGTACGCCGGCTCCCGGTGAGTGGTCCCGAAGCCAGGACGAGAAGTGGTCCGGAGCCGTCACGGAGCGGGGCTTCCGTCTCCGTCAGCCCTCGATCCAGCCGCGCTTCGTCGCGAACTCCAGCAGCGCGGACCGCACTTGGAGGACCTGACTGCCCGTCAGTGTGGGCGCGGAGGACAGCAGGATCTCCGTCACCTCCGCGACGAACTCGTCGTGGCGGAGCACATCGCACATTCCGTCGTCGCCCGCGGCCCGCGTGGCCGCGACGGCGGAAGCGGTCGCCGGGGGCGTCACCGGGCTGCCGTCGGCCTTCGTGGCGAGCCGCACCGACGACGCCTTCGGACCGCGGTCCCCCTCCTCGATCTCGAACTCCACCACGACCCCGGAGCGGACGTAGGACTCCGGGATCAGCATGTCGTTCACATGGAGGAAGACGTCCTCCCCACCGTGATCGGGCGCGATGAACCCGTAACCCCGCGCGCTGTCGAACCGGACCACCTTGCCAGTGACCACACCACACCCCCAGCACCATCCCCGGGCGACCTGCCCGGGCCAACTGGGGCAAGGGTAGTACGGCGCCGTCCCGGCCGGAGCCCCTCCCGGCCCGGCACGCGCCTCACCCCCGCAGCAGCGCGGCCGGTTCCCGCTGGTGCGGGAAGGACCCGGGGACGTGGCCGCACCAGGGCTCCTCCGCGTACGGCTCGCCGGACCGGACGTCACCGCCTCCTGCGTCCGGTGCCGCCCCGGGCCGCGGCCCGGTCCACGCGCTCCGGCGCGCAGTGGTCGCGCCGACGCGCGCGCTCTCAACTGCCGGTGTGCGGCGGCCCTGCGGGGAGCGGCCCCCCGGCGGGCGGAGCGCCTGTGCCAAGGGCCGGGTTCCAGGTGAGGCAGGCCGTGCCCGCCGCGTGGGCGACGACGAAGCCCGCGGGGCAGGCGGCGAGCGCGCACACGGCCGCGGGCAGGTGGTACGTGGCCGGCAGCCGCGTACCGTCCGCCGGGTCCCAGGCGAGGACGCGGCAGTCGGCGCCACCGCCGAGGACCACGGCCCGGCCGTCCGGCAGCCGGGCCGTCGCGAGGGCGGTCACCGGGAGCCGTGGGCCGTTCAGTCGCCTCACCGCCGCCGGCCGGCCGAGGTCCCACAGCCGGGTCTCGCCGGTGGCCTCCCCCGACACGGCGACGGTCCGCCCGTCGGGCAGGGCGGCGGCGGTGATCGCGTCGACGCGTCCCCCCGCCCGGGTCAGGGCCGCGGTCTCCTCTCCGGTGTGCGCGTCCCACAGCAGCAGGGCGCCGGCGTCGTCCCCGCTGACGACCGTCCCGGGGGTGCCGGGTACGACGGCGAGGGCGAGGATACGGGCGCCGTCGTGGCCCGCGAAGACCGCCACGCGGCGGGCCGTCGCCGGGTCCCAGACCGTCGCCGTGCCCTCGTCGCCGCCCGCGACGACGACCGGGCGCCCGTCGGTGAGCTGCCCGGTCGCCATGGCCCGGAGGCGTCCCGTCCCCGAGTCCCAGGTCCGCAGCAGCCTTCCGCCGGCCAGGTCCCACACCCGCAGCCGGCCGTCCCGGCTGCCGGTGGCCGCGACACGGCCGGCCCCCGGCAGTTCGGCGGTGGCGACGGCCCGCACCAGCAGCGGCCGTCCGGGGTCCAGCAGCCGGCGCACGATCCGGCCGCCGGCGAGGTCCCGCACCTCGGCCGTCCGCTCCCCGCCGACGGCCACGAGCAACCCGCCCGTGCCGCGCGGCACATCGCGGCCCTGCCGAGCCCCGCCGCCCGCTGCGCCCTCGCCGTCCCGCGCTCCCCCGACGGACACGGCGCCGCCGTCGTGCGCCGCGTTCCCGGCATCCGCAGCACAGCCGGCACCCGGCTCACACGTGCCGCGGGCCGCGCCCTCCAGGACCGGCGCACACGTATCGCTCAGCGCGCCGCTGCCACCGGCCACACCTCCCGCCCGCACAGCGTGGCCAGCCGACACACCGGGGTCGTCCGCCGCGTCCCGCTCCACTGCCCCGCCAGTCGGCCCACCCCTCGCACCCCCGACACCCCCGCCCCCACCGCCATCGGACGCACCCGCACCCCCACCCTCCGGCGCGACCGCGAGCGCCGTGACCGGTTCGTCGTGGGCGGTGTCCGGCGTGTCCGGGCCGGAGGACGTGACGTCCCAGACCACGGCGCGTCCGTCCGCGCCGCCGCTGACCGCGACCACCCGCTCGCCGAGGCGGCCCACGGCCACGTCGTGCACGCCGTCGGCGTGGGCGGCGAAGTCGTGGGTGTGCCCGCCGGAGGCCAGGTCCCACACGGCGACCCGGCCGTCGGCGCAGCCCGTGACCGCCACGCCCGTCCCCGTACCCTCGGCGAGCGCCGCCCGGGTGATCACCCCCTGCTGTTCGTCCAGGTCGTGCAGCAGGTCCCCGGTGTCCAGGTCCCACACGGCCACGCGGCCCGACCGGTCCCCGCTGACCGCCAGACACCGGTCGCCGACCCGGCCGGCGGCCACCGCGGTCACCCAGTCCGTGTGCCGGCGCAGCGCGTGCACGGGCGCTCCGTCGGCCAGGTCCCACACGCGCACGGCGCCGTCCCGGTCGCCGGTCACCGCGAGGTCGGCGCCGTCGCCGCGGCGGACGACGGCGGCGGCACGGACGAAGTCCCCGTGCGGGCCGAGGGTGTGCAGCCGGCGGCCGGTGCGCAGGTCCCACACCATGGCCGTGTACTCGTCGCCGGCGGCGAGCACCACCGCTTCCCCGCCGGTCAGTTCGGCCGCCGCCAGGGTCCGTACGACCACCGCGGGGCTGTCCTCCTCGTGCAGCAGCCGCCCTTCCTCCACGTCCCAGACGAGGAACTCCTTGCCCTTCCCGGCGGTGACGGCGCGCGCGCCGTCCGGCAGGGCGAGTGCGGTGAGCAGGCCGACCGGCCGGGCCCCGGGGTCCACGACGGAGTGGATCAGGGCGCCGGTGCGCAGGTCGTGCACGCTGATCCCGCCGCCGTCGCCGCCGGAGACCAGGACGCTCCGGCCGTCGGACAACCGGACCGGGGCGAGCGCGCGGACCGGTCCGGCGGACAGGGCGGGCGGGTCGGGGACGCGCGGGCCGGGCAGGAGGGTCGGGCCGTGGGCCTGCGGGCCGGGCAGGGCGGCCGGATCATGGGTCTGCGGGCCGGGCGGTTCGTGGCCCTGGAGAGCGGGCAGCGGCTGGCCGCGCAGGGCGTCGAAGCGGCGCACCCGGCCGTCGTCCGCGACGGTGACCACGAGGTCCGTTCCGCCGTCGCCCGGGGCCGTGGAGGTCAGTGCGACCCGCGTGACGTGGCCGCCGTGCGGTGCCAGGGTGTGCAGCCGGGCCGGGGAGGCGGTCCGGCTGACGGCCCAGCGCGGCCGGGCGAGCGCCTCGGGCCCGGCGCCGAGGGACGCGGCGAGGTCGGGGCGGCGCCACACGGCCGCGTCGAGGTCCAGCAGGTCGCGCCGTACGGCCGGGTCGTGGCGGCGCGGGTCGTGCGCGGTGCTGTGCCGGTACACGTCGGCGTGTGCGCGTGCACGGGGGTCGCGGGCGCGGTGCAGGTGCCGGGTGAGGCGGTCCGGGTCGGCGTGCAGCAGGTAGCGTGGGTCGGCGATGAGCCGGTCCAGGTCCGCCCGGCCGGACTCGGCCGCGTGGTCGGCGAGGTGGCGCAGCAGATAGGGGTCGGCGTCCGTCCAGTCGCGTGTCCCGCCGGTGGCCGGGACCTGTGCCAGGAGCGCCCGCAGTACGTCGCCGGCGTCCGCCCGGGGTGCGAGGTGCTCGGCCAGGGCGCGGTGGAAGAAGCGGTAGAGCCTGCGGTCGCCGTCGGCGGTGACGCGCAGGTAGAACCGGCCGCGCCGCAGCGCCTGCCGGGTGTCCTCGGGCGTGGGCGCCAGCGGGCCGCGGGGCGCGCCGGGGGCGAGGGCGAGCGCCACGGCGTGGATCGCCGCCAGGGGCATGCCGGGGCCGGCCGCTCGTGCCACGGCGCTCAGCACGGGGCCGGTCCAGGGGTCCTCGGCGAGCAGGGTGCGCAGGTTCAGGTCGAGCATGCCGGGCAGGTCGGCGGGCAGGTCGGCGAGGACGCGCCCGGCGGTCGGCGGGGTGCCGGCGGCGGCCAGGGCGCGCACATGGGAGCCGTAGAGGAAGGCGGTCAGGAACGCGCCGTGTTCCAGGGAGTACGCCAGGCGCCGGCCCAGCGTCCGCGCGACCTCGGAGGGGTAGCCGGGGCCGAGCATGCGGTCGAGGTAGGCGGCCAGATCACGGGCGAGGACGTCCGGGCGCTCGGTGTCGAGGTCGATGCGGTCCCGCGGCCGGCCGGCCAGGGCCGTGTGCAGGGCGGGCAGGGTGTCGGGCCACAGCCGGGTGCCGATGAGCACCCGGCAGCCGGGCGCCCGGTCCTCGGGGGTGCGGCCGGCCAGTGGGAGCAGCACCTGCCGCAGCAGTTCCTCGGGGTCGGCGGCCTCGTCCAGGGCGTCCACGGCGACGGTCACCGGGCCGCGCGCGCCGAGGACGTCCAGCAGCCGGTCCGCGGTGACCTCGGTCGGTGCGGGCCCGGTGGCCGGATCGCCGTGCGTCTGCCGGTGGAGGGAGGCCACGACCTGCCGTGTGGTCAGGCCGCTGGCGTGCACGGCGACGAAGTCGGGGTTCTCGCGGGGGCGGAAGCCGTCCACGGCCATCTCCGTGCGCAGCGCGGCGAACTTCGGGTGGACCGCGCAGACGGCGGCGCCGAGCAGCGCGGACTTCCCGGCGCCGGGGCTGCCGGTCACCACCAGCAGTCGGCCGGCGTCGCCGGCGGGGTCGTCGAGCCAGTGCCGCAGGTGCGCCAACTGCCTGGCGCGGCCGCGGAAGAAGGAGGTTCCGGCGTGGCCGGTGCCGGTGGCGCGGGTGACGAAGTGGAAGGCGTCGAGCCGGGGGTCGAGCGCGGCGGCGAAGTCCAGCAGTCCGGAGTCGTAGGCGGCCCACAGGCGTTCGGCGCGGCTCGCCCCGTGCCAGGGGTTGGGCAGGATGGGTGCGGGCGGCAGCGCGGCCTCGTCGTGCGGGGTGCGGACGACGTCCTGTTTGGGTTCGCCCCGTTCGCGGTCCGCCCGGGCCAGCGCGGCGTCGATCTCCCGGGCGAGCAGGTCGACCGGGACGTGGGCGTACTCGGGCGGGACGACCAGTTCGCGCCGGGCGATGCGGTCCAGGACGCCGGCGGCGGCCGTGCTGAACCGGGCGCCGTAGGTGATGGCGCGGGTGTCGCAGGCCGCGACGACCCAGGTCCTGCGGTCCGTGACGCCGAGCAGCCGCGCGGTGAGCTGGGGACGCAGCGCGGCGCCCGCGTGGCACACGTCCAGCAGGAACAGCACCGGTCCGCCGTCGCCCTGACGGACGTCCTTGAGCAGCGCCTCCACCTCGACGGCGGTGGCGCGGATGCGGCTCCGCGCCGGGTCGGTGCCGGCCACGGCGAGGTAGAGGTCGTCCTCGACGAGGAGGCCGTGACCGCAGAAGTGGAGGATCAGGGGGTCTCGGCCGGCCCGTTCACGCGCGGTGCGCCAGGCCGTGTCCCACTCCAGGCGGGTCGGGTCGGTCAGCACGGGGCCCACCTGCGCCCCGGCCGCCGCCAGCGCCCGGGCCACCTCGGCGACGGCGTCGGCGACCCGGGGCAGGGAGCGCAGCGCGACGGCGCCGGCGGCCCGCTCCTCCTCGGTGAGGGTGCGCTCCGGGAAGGTCCCGGCGCCCGCCACGAGCGCGTGCAACGTCACTGGCCGGCTTCCTCCCGTCCTCAGGAGCCGTCGAGGTACGGGGCGAGCGCGGCGGCCGTGAGTCCGTCGGCGAGGTAGCCGCCGAGGGTGTGCGGGTCGAACAGGCCGATGTCGGTGGTGTGGTGCCGGTCGACGGGGAACGCCCCGCCGAGCCGCGGCGGGATCGCCACGAGGTCGCCGAGGTCGGCGATGTTGGTCCAGTGCCGTACGCCCGGCGGGCGGGAGCCGCGTCCGGCCACGGGCTCGGGGTCCAGTTTGCGCAGCATCGCGGGAAGGCCGAGGGGCGAGCCGAGGGTCAGCAGCAGGTCCAGTTCGAGGTCGGGGTGGGCGTGCAGGGTCTCGTACGCCACGACGCTGCCCAGCGAGTGGGCCACGACGACGCGGGCGCCGCTGTCGCGGATGGCGTCGGCGACGGTCTGCCGGATCAGGGTGCGGCGGCCCGGGCGCGAGGTGTAGGAGTCCAGGTCCCGGACGGTGGCGACGACCAGCCGTGAGAGCAGTTCGGTCAGTCGCTGCCGGGCACCGGGCGGGGAGTCGGGGGCCCGCTGCGCGACCAGACGGCCGAGCGTCCAGCGCAGGGGGGCGAGGAACGCGGCCTGGGAGTCGTCGGGTTCGCGGGCGCCGGCCGCGCGCAGCCACTCCAGCGCCTCGGCCGTCTGCGCGGGCGTCAGGTCCTCCAGGACGTCCTCGCCGGCGGACTGTGCGTCCGACCGGAACCCGTCGGTGAGTTGGTGCGCATAGTAGGCCATGACCAGGGGAGGTACGGCGACGTGGGTCAGGTGTGCGGCGTCCAGGCCCTGGCGCAGCCGCTTCGCGGCGTCGTCGGCCTTGTGCCGGGCCGCTTCCCGCGGGGGCACTCCCTGTTCCTCGTTCCAGATGCCGTGCACCAGAACCACAGTGCCCATCCCACCACCCCCATGGCCGAGCCGCTGTGCGTGTCCCCTACCCGGTCCGTGCCCGTCCGACGCGCCGCGGGTCACCCGCGACAGCCGCTCACACGTGTCACACTCTCGCAAGAACTGACGGCCCGTCAATGCCGCTCAGCGGACGGGGTCGTCGTCGGCCAGGTGCCGCTCGCGGCGTCGCCCGGCCGCCCGGTGCCGCTCCCGGTGTTCCGCGGCCTGGCGGTCCGCCTCGCGTACGGCGCTCGCCGGCAACGGCGCTGCGTTCAGGTCCGCCAGGGCGTGCGCCATCCCGGTGACGAACCGGCGGCCGGTCGGCGTCAGCCGGTCGGCGCCGTCGGTGAGGATTACGTCGGCGGCCCGCGCGGCGGCCCCGCGCCAGCGCGCGCACCGCACCTGTGCCCGGTACCGCTCCCCGGGGTCGCGTTCCGCGGCCGCCTCCACGGCCCAGAACCGGGCCACGGACAGGAAGGCGTAGGTGCCGTGCAGCAGGCCGGGCAGTGGTCTGGGGTCCTCACGCCAGGGCGCGTAGTGCAGGCGCGGCGGCTCGTCCGGGCCGGCCGGGGCCAGCAGGTCGACCAGGTGCATCACGGCCAGCAGCTTGCTGTGCTGCATCTCGTGCACCAGGGTCTCGGCGAAGGCGCGGGCGCGGGCGGGGCGGCTCAGGGCGACGCCGCCGAACATCTCCGCCGAGCTTCCGCTGTGGTGGGTGCCGTCGTCCACGGGCACCGGCATCAGCGACCGCAGCCCGGCGGCCAGTTCGCCGGCGTGTCCGGCATGCCGGGCGCGCAGCAGCCGCAGCGCGAAGGCGGCCCCCGTCCGCCAGGACCGCACTTCGGCGGCGGACAGCCGGGCGGGGGCGGGGCCGTCCGTGGTGTCGGCGTCGTCCAGGACCACTCCCCAGGCGGCCACGGGGCGCAGCGGCCACCAGCCGGGGCGCTCGCGGTACAGCTCGGCGGGCGGCGGCAGCCGCAGGCGCGTGCCGTCGTCGTACTCCAGGTCCCGGCCGCGCAGCCGTACGACGCCGTCCCGGCCGGGGCCGGGCAGCGGCACCGTTCCGACGCCGGGCAGCACGGCGCCCGGCCCGGTGGCGCGGAAGGCGACCGGGAGGTCGAGTCCGGCGGCGAGGGCGGCCGCCGCGGCGACGGACGCCAGCGGCAGCGCGGCGCCCTGGCCGGGCCGCTCCAGCGCCCGCCAGGTGGTCACCAGCCGGGGTCCCGCCGAGGGGTGGGCGAGCACCCGGCGGGTGGCCGCGGGCGCGGTGCGCCGGGCCTCGGCGAGCACGCCGAACAGCTGCCGCACATGGGCCTGTGTCGCCCCGCCGTGCTCCCGCGCCCGGTCCAGCACCGCCCGTAGGAGCAGCAGCCGGCGGCCGTACTCGGCGTCCGCGAGCAGCCGGACCGCCGGCGCACCGCCCCCGCCCCGGGCCAGCGCCTCGAAGACCGGGTCGCTCAGGCGGTAGGGGCGCAGGGTCACGGGCAGGCCTCCTCCGGCACCGGTGAGAGGCGGCGCAGCCGTGCGGTGTCCGCGGCCACCCGGCGGTGCACGTGCCGGATGAGCGAGGCGAGGTCGGGGCAGTAGACGCTGGGGTTGCGAAAGCCGGTGCCGTCGGCGCGGTAGCGGTGGACGTAGTGGCCGCCGCCGCACACCGGCAGCAGCGCGCAGGCCCGGCACACAGCGCTCAGGGCCGCCGCCCCCGACTGGCGGGCCCGGACGTCGGGGTGGGCGAGCGCCCGGTCGAAGGAGTCGCGGGCGACGTGCAGGCCGGTGCGGGTGGCGCCGGCACGGGTCACCCGCAGGGTGTCGTCCAGGGCTATGGAGCCGTCGGTCTCCACGACGACGTACCGGACGGGTTCCAGGCCCAGTCCCTCGGTGCGGGAGCGCCCGCCGAGCACCAGGGAGACCACGTTGTGCAGTACGCGTACGTCCGTCTCGCGCACCGGCGCGGCGTACCACTGCTCGAACACGGCGGCCAGCCAGTCGCCGTACGGTGTGTCGGGCCGGCCGGCGGTCCGGCCCGGCGGCGGAGCGGCCCAGGTGCCCAGCGGGAGCAGGAAGTCGATCATCGGGGGCCGGTAGCTGAGCAGCTCCCGGTAGGTGGCGTGGGGGTCGTTGCGCAGGTCCACCGTGCACAGCAGACCGGCGAACAGCCGCCGGTGGGGGCCGTCGGCGAGCCGCCGGACGGCCGCGGCGACCCGTCCGTGGCTGCCCCCGCCGCCGGGGCGCACCCGGTGCCGGTCGTGGGCGGCGCGATCGCCGTCCAGGCTCACCCCGACGCGTACGTCCAGTTCGCCCAGCGTGTCGAGCCAGGCCTCGTCCAGCCGCCACGCGTTGGTCTGCACACAGGTCTCGACCCGCACCCCCGGGCCCACCGCGCGGGCGATCTCGGTCACCGCGCGGCGCAGCAGCAGGGGTCCGGCGAGCAGCGGCTCGCCGCCGTGCAGCACCACGGTCACGGCGCGCAGTCCGTGGGCGCGGACGTGTTCGGCGATGCGGTCGGCCGTCCAGGTGATGACGGCCGGGGACATCGAGCGGGGCTGGTGCCGCCAGCTCTGGTCGGCGGCCCGGTACATGTAGCAGTAGTCGCACGCCAGATCGCATCTGCTGTGGAACTTGAGGACGAAGGTGTGGAACGGGAATTTCCCGCGACCGGCCGGCGAAGAAGGTTCGGCCACGGCCCGGGAAGAGGGTTCTCGGCTGGCCGGGGAAGAGGGTTTCGCGTCGCTCGGGGAAGAGCATCCGCCGTTTTGCGAGCGAAGGGCCGCCCGCCCGCACTCACCCGTTTCCGCGCCCATGGATCTCCCGTGTGCGAACGTATTCGCGTCCCGTCCGGGCCCGGAGGGTCGCGTGGCGCGCCGCCCGTCACTGAGCGCTCTGCGCGCCGTCGTTGCCAGTAGACTCAGCAGTGTGGCAGCAAGTCGGTTGTTTGGCAGCCGGGTTCACCGGCCAAACCACAACTGTCCGGCAGTCCTCCACACCGTGGCGGATTCTCGACGGAAACGGGATGACGGGGCTCCGTATGGATGATCAGACCGAAGCGCGGAACGTCGTGGAATCGCCATTGGTCGACCTGTCCGAATTTCCCTTTGAGGAAATCGCCGCTCTGCCGGAATCCGCGCTGGTTCTCGCGCTGCGCCGGGTACGGGAGGAAGCCGCCCGCCCGGATGCGCTGTTCCACACCAACTACACCCAGCAGCCCGATCCCCCCGCCCTGCCCGAGGCTGATTAGAGCCACGCGGACGCACCCACCCCGAAGCGAAGCGGAGCCGAGATGTCCGAGGCGGACGGCCGAAACCAGCGCCCCCGCGTGACGGTGTTCTGTTCCACGGCGGAGAACATCGGCCAGACCACGACCCTGCTGAACACCGCCGTGCTGCTGGCCCGTTCCGGCCGCCGGGTGCTGGTGCTGGACGCGCGCAACGCGGACGCCCGCACCCGGTACTACGTCCGGTCCGTCACGCCCGGCCCCGCCCTGCTCGCCGACAGCGAGGGCGGTCCCGCGGTGGAGGAGTGGCATCCGGCCGGCGCCGTCCGGCCCGTCGGCATCGTCACCCTCAAGGGGCACGACGCGCTGCGTGCGCTGCCCGCGCCGGAGGACCCGGCCTTCGGCGCCTACGACGACGTCCTCGTGGACGCCCCGCTGATCCGCACCGACCGGCAGGCCGCCGACCTGGCCCGGCTGCCGTCGGTGCTGGTGATGTGCTTCACCGCGGCCTCCTCCTTCATCGAGTCCGCCGTCCTGCTGGCCCAGCGGCTGCGCGCCCACGCCGAGCGGCCCTTCGAGGTGCTGGCGCTCGCCCTGCAGACCGACCCGGCCCACGAGGACCAGCTGCGGCTGGCCCGCGACCGGGCCCGCGAGCGCTTCGCCCCGCTCGGCGACGGCCGGCCCGCCCGCTACCTGGAGATCCCCTACCACGCGCTGTCGGAGCGCAGTCCCCGCCTCGGCATGGAGCTGGAGCCCGGCAACGGTTTCGCCGAACGCGTCCGCCCCGCGCTGGAGCGGCTGGCGCAGGCCCTGGACCGGCCCCGCTTCTCCCGGCCCGCCAGGGCGCTGCTGGTCTGCGGTCCCCGGCACGCGGTGTGGGCGGAGTGGATCGAGGACCGGCTGCGCGGCTCCCGCGTCCAGGTGGTCCGCCGCTCCTACGGCGACTGGCCGGTCCAGCCGCCCGGCCCGGACGAGGTGCTGCTGCTCCTGCCGCCGACCGCCCCGGGCCCCGAGGACCGGCAGGCGCTGCGGGAGCTGTCCGACCCCGGGGTGCGGATGGTCCTGGTCGACGACGAGGCGCTGCCCCGCGAGTTCGCCCACCACCAGCGCGTCGATCTGCGCCGGCTGTCCGAACAGCGTGCGGCCGAGCGGCTGCTGCGCGCCCTGGACCTGTCCGCCGGCACGGTCCGTCCGTCCCGCGGCCGCCGCTTCCCGAGCCTGCCCAACAGCACCAACCTCGTCGCCCGCAACGTCGCCTTCGTCGGCCGGGACGCGCTGCTCGACGAGATCCGCGCCGAGGTCGCCGAGCTGGCCCGCGAGCACCGCCCCTGCCTGGTGTCGGGCGCGCCGGGCATCGGCAAGAGCGAGGTGCTGCTGGAGTTCTGCCACCGTTTCGGCGGCTCCTACGACGTGGTGTGGTGGCTGACCGGCGACGACCGCAGCGAGGTCCTGTCCGGTCTCACCGCGCTCGGCGGCGCCCTCGGCGAGCCCACCCGGCAGGACGCCGCCGCGCACGTGCGGGCTCTGCGCTCGCGCGCCGACGCCCTCGGCGAGCGGTGGCTGCTGGTGTGCGACGAGATCGACGACGCGGCGGGCGCGGAGCGGGCCGCCGGGCTGCTACCCGAACCGTCCGAGCACTGCCATGTGCTGATCGGCGCCCGCGCCGCCGCCGAGGAGGCCGGCCGCGGCGCCCTGGAGGTGCCGCCGTTCACCCGGGACGAGAGCGAGGCGCTGCTCACCACGATGGTGCCGGGGCTGACGCCGCTGTCCGCGCGGACCGTCGCCCAGCGGGTCGGGCCGCTGCCGCTGGCGCTGTGGCTGGCCGCCTGCTGGCTGCGGGTGGCCGCCGAGCGGGCGGAGGCGGTCAACCAGTCGGGGCCGCAGGCGCTGCTGACCGCGGTGGACGACTTCAGTCGGGCTTTCGACCCGCGCCGCCAGGCGCACGGTGCGGGTCCGACGCCGAGCGTGGAGGTACTGCTGCAGCTGGCCCGCGCCTCCCTGCTGCGCACCCCGGCGGCCGAGGCGTGGGCGCGGGAGCCGGTGGGCAGCCGGGCGCTGGTGTGGCTGCTGGAGGCGTGCGCCCTGCTCACCGGGGCCGGCGCGGATCTGCGTCTGCTGCACTCCCGGCAGCTGGCGGCGGCGCTGGCCCGTACCGCGCCGGACCCGTCCGGCGGCCGGCCCGGCGATCCGACCGCGCCGGTGCGCTCCGGCGACCAGCTGCTGATCGACGCCTCGCTGTGGGCGATGAACCGGCACGGTCTGCTGGACTTCGACTTCGCCCGTCCCGACCAGCCCGTCCGCCAGCACCGGGTGCTGCGGGACCTGATCGTCGCGGAGATGAGCGGCGCCGACCGGGCCGACCGGGAGGAGGAACTGCGGGCCGCGATCGGCGACACCCTGCTGGTGACCGACCAGGACCGGCCGGCGCCCGCCCCGCAGACGATCGTGCGCCGCGGCCGGCAGATCGACGCGCTCAGACTCTGGGCGGACCACCGTCCCGAGGTCCGCCAGGCTCTGCTCGGCCATCTGTCCGATCTGATCGTCAGCCAGGAGGAGCAGCACCTCCAGGACGCCCGGCGGCTGGCGGAACTGGCCGAACCGTACTGGGAGCCGGACTCCCTGGAGGGGCTGCGGCTGCGGTCGATGCTGTCGCAGACGCTGCGCCACCTCCAGGTCTACGGGCCGTCCGCTCGGATGGCCCGCAGCGTCCTGCAGAGCTACCGCACCCGGCTCGGCCTCGGCCATCCCCGCGCGCTGCTGGCGGCCGACGGGTACGCGGCGAACCTGCGCACCTTCGGCCGGTTCGGCGACGCCCTGGACGAGGGGCTGCACGCCGCGCGCGCCATGACCCGGCTGCTCGGGCCGCGGCACTGGACCACCGAGCAGATGCGCCGCAATCTCGCCTGGCGCTACGCCGTGCTCGGCAACTACACCGAGGGCCTGCGCATCCTGCGCATCCTCTACGACCACCGGCGCGCCGTCGGCGGGGACGACGACCCGGTGGTGGAGGGCATGGTCCCGAAACTGGCTGAGATGCACCGGCTGCTGGGCCAGAACATCGAGTCCTACCAGTTGCTCAAGAAGGCGCGGGTGCTGGGCGGGGCGCAGCCCCCGATCAGCCGGGTGCCGCTGGTGGTGCAGGCCGAGAACGGGCTGGCGGTGAGCGAGCGCCGGCTCGGCAGCCACGAGCGGGCGCAGGAGCGCGATCTGCGCACCCTGGACATGGCCGCGGCGATGCTGGGCGAGCGCAGCATCGCCGCGCTGCGCTGCCGGTTCAGCCTCGCCGCCGACCACCATCTGCTCGGCGACCACGACGGCGCCGTGGCGGAGACGGAACGCTGTCTGGAAGGACTGGAGGCGACGCTGGGTCCCGAGCATCCGTACGCCGATCTGTGCCGGGTACGCCTGGGCGTCCATCTGCGCGGCGCCGGACGGCTGCCGCAGGCCCGCGACGTCGGCCGGGCCGCGCAGGAGAACCTGCGCCGGCGGCTCGGCGACCACCACCCCTGGGTGCTCGCGGCCGCCACGTCGGTCGCGAACGCCCTGGTGGAGCTGGACGAGCTGGACGAGGCGGTGCGGTTGGAGGAGTTCGCCCGGCTGGGCTACGACAGGACGGGCTTCGGGCGGCACCCGGACCGGGCCCTGGTGGCGGACAATCTCGCCATGACCCGCGCCCGGCGGCTGGGCGCCCCGCCCACCGGCGAGGAGCCCCGGCAGCGCGCGGACATCGATCTCGAACTGCCCGATCTGTGAAGCGGGCCGCGGCACACCGGTGCGGCGCGGACCGGAAGGAGCGTGCAAGCCGATGAAGCGGGACGCCGACGGGGCGGTGAGCGATCCGAAGGCCCTGGTCGCCCCTCACGCCGAACGGGGCTACGACCATCTGATCGAGGCCTGCCGCACCACGGCCGCGGCCTGCCCGGAGATCCGGTCGCTGACCCATCTCACCCTCAACACCGTCGACTTCTGCGTGCGCGCCGCCGCCGCGACGCCCTTCGAGGACGCGCTGCCCTGGGAGGACGACGTGGAGGTGGAGGGGCGGCCCGCGCGGCGGCTGGTGCGCTGGGTGACCGAACTCGACCGCGCCATGCGGCCGTTGAACACCGGGGAGCTGATGCGGGTGCTGGCCGTCACCCGCTCGTCCGGGGCGCAGTGCTCGCGGCTGCGGGAGGGGCAGTACGTCGTCGGCGTCAGCGCGACCGGCGCCGGCAGCGACGCCGTGGACCGGGCCGTCAACGCGATGGTCACCGATCTGCGGACCCGCCACTACCAGCAGGGAGACGAGTTACCGGGCGGCGAGCTGGGCCGGTCCAAGCGCGTCCTGGACGGGCAGGTCCCGCTGGTGATGCACGTCCTGACCCCCGACCAGGACGAGGAGAGCCGGCTGCGCGGCATCTGGCAGCGCCATGTGAACCCCTACGACCTGCAGTACGCCGGCTACTACCGGCGCCGCTCCCCGGTCTGCGTCGGCGACGCCTTCGAGCACGGGGAACTGGTCGACACCTTCCTCGTCGTCCCCGTCCAGACCCGGCGCGCGCTCTACCGGGACCTCGTCTTCCGGCTCGGCTCGGCGCTGGTCGAACTGACGGACATCCTGCGGCCGGTGACCGGCGACCCGGTGGAGCGGCTGGTCCTCGACGTGCAGGAGGGGGCCGTGTACGTGCACTGGCTGGACGCGGCCGCGGGCGACTTCCTGGTGGGCGTCACGGTGCGGCAGCGGGAGGTGGCGGTGGCCGAGGAGCGTCTTGCCGACCTCATCGCCGAGCTGCGCCCGGGTCCGCGCTGACCTCCTCGCGCAGCGCGCGCCACACGGTGTCGGCCAGGCCGGTAAGCATTTCCTCCACGCCGCCGGCCGGGTCGCCCGCGCCCGGGCCGCTCCCGCCGGTGTCCACCCGGGGCAGCACCTCCACCGAGATCTCGAAGCTGCGGCAGACCGTGAACAGGTCCTGTTCGCTGCGGGCGTCGGCGTCGCCGCTCTCCCACCAGTGGGTGACCGCCTCCCGGAACGCCTCCACCAGCCGGCGCGCGTACAGCAGGGCGCCCATGGCCTGGAGCGTCGTCTGCTCCGTGGTGGCCCGGCGCGGCAGCGCCGCGCGCCCGCCCTCGATGCCGGGGGCGGCCGGGCCGAGCCGCGGGCGGGGGCCGACGCCGTCCTCCAGCAGCCGGTCGAGGGCCGCCTGGGCCTGCCGGAAGGGCCCGCGGACCGGCGGCGGCACCCGGGGGTCGGCCGAGTCCGGTCCGGGCGGCGGGGCGGGCAGCCGGGGATGGTTCACCGCGTGGTCCACGGCGTCGATCCGGTCCGCGAGCATGGCCTGCTGGGTCGTGATCGTCTCCAGCTGGTCGCGGACCTCCCCCAGCACGGCGTTGCGGCCGTTGGCCCGCAGCCGTTCGATCAGGCTGCGCACCCCGTTGAGCAGCATGGACTCGAAGCGGGGGTCGTCGAACACCAGCGGCACGGTGCCGCAGTGCTCGGCGACGCGGTTGCGCATCTCCCGGCAGGCGTGGCCGTTGACGACGACCAGCACCTCCACGTTCTCCGGCGACAGGACGGAGCGGACCCGGTCCACGAAGTGCTGGACGGCGTGCACATCGCCCTGGGTCAGCACGGAGGGCACCGGCAGCAGCGCGATCCACGCCTTGCGGGTCACCTGTACCCAGCGCGGTTCGCCGCCCTCCCGGGGCACGGTGAGGCTGCGGACGGAGAGCGGCGGCATGTGGTGCCACCACTGCCGGGGGGCGAGCACGTGCTGCAGCCGGTGGGCGACCTCGGCCATCTCGCGCTTGCCGTGCGCGGCGCGCAGCGCGGCGTGCACATCGGTCAGGCCGATCTCCCGCGGCGGCCGCGGCGCGGACCGCCGCGCCGGGTCGCCGTCCCCCGCGCCCGCCTCGCGCCCCACGGCCTGGTCCCAGGCGCCCTCGCAGATCTGGAGGATCTGCCGGGGCACACCGTCGGACTGGAGGACGATCTCCCTGAGCGCGGGTTCGGCGAACGGCGAGCTGTCCGCGCCGGCCGGCGGTTCCGGGTCCGCGCGGTGGACGTGCTCGGCGATCAGCCGGTCGGTCTCGGCGGCGCCCCAGCTGTCCAGCCACAGCGGCAGCACACGCTCGTGCAGCGACAGCGGCAGCCGGCCCCACAGCTCCGGCCGGGCGCAGAACAGCAGCAGGCCGCCCTGGTTCACATAGCGTTCCACCAGCATCTCGAACGCGTTGATGAACACGGCCCGGTCCTGCTCGGGCCACTCCGTGGTCTTGTCCAGCTCGTCCAGGACCAGCGCGTAGGGCCGGCCGCTCTTGCCGTAGACGAGGCTGAAGACGGCGAGCGCGTCGAAGACCTGCTGGATGCTGCGGATCGGCTCGCGGATGCCGCGTTCCTGGAGGTAGGCGACGGGTTCGCCGCCGGACAGCCAGTTCCACACGTCGTTCTCGAAGGGCCTGTTGAACAGCTGGGCGAGGGCGACGGCGAAGGTCCGGTGCGCGGTGACGCCCCGTAAGTGGCGGCGCAGCCGGTGCTGGATGCGCTCCTCGTCCAGGTTGAAGGCCTGGACGATCTTCTGCGGGTCGAGGCGGCGCGCCCGCAGCCCGTCCAGGAAGGCGGCCCGGTCGGCGCCGAACCGGTCGGTGTCGTCCTCGCTCAGGATCTCGGCGGTGACGTCGGCGTAGAAGTCGGTGATGGCCTGTTTGAAGTCCACGAAGGCGTCGAAGTCGTCGCGGGGGCTGGTCAGGCGCTCCTGGTAGACGGTTCGCATGTCGATGGAGGGCTGGCTGATCACCCACAGGGGCAGCGGCGGTACGTGCTTCCTCAGCAGCTGGGTGGCCTCGCGGGCCAGATGACTCTTGCCGAGGCCGAACTCGCCGACCAGCGCGATGGCGCGCCCGCGGGTCTCCGGCTCCCCCTGGTGCCGGAGGTAGGCCTCGACGTGCTCGGTGAGCCAGGCGCTGGTGCGCCCCGGGATGTGGACGCCGGCGCCGGCCGGTCCGGTCCCGATGGGGATGCTGTCGTCGAAGGCCTCCAGCTGCGCGACGGTGCTCTCGCGGAAGGGGTTCTTGCCGGGCAGGCCCTCGTGGGGGCCGATCGGTGGCGAGGTCATCGCGTCTCCTGTCCATGGCGGGTGGCGCCCGGCTCGCGCAGGAAGGCCTCCGGTTTCGGCCGGTGCGCCTCGAACCAGTCGGCGACATGGCTCTTGCGCAACTGGCCCTCGTCGTTCAGCACCGCCTCCTGGGAGACCTGGCGCAGGCAGTCCTGAAGCCTGGAGATGCTGAGGAGCGCCCAGGTCTCGGGCTGGTAGTCGAGCACGTCGTCATGGATGACGATCTTCGGGGCGGGTATGTCGCGGACCTCCATCCAGTGCCGCAGGTACTTGCCCCAGTCCTGCGGTCTGAGGGCGGAGGTCTGCAGATGGGTGATGCCCTTGCGCTCCTTCTCCGTGAAGAAGGTGTCGATGTCGCGTCCGGCATCCGTACGCTTCGTCTCCACGAAGAACACCACCCCGCGCGTGGACCGGTCGTAGCAGAAGCGCAGGAACCGCCGGGCGATGTCGGCGTCCTGCCAGTCGATGTGCGGCACGATCACCACGAGGGCGCGGCCGCACGCCTCCAGCGTGGCCGTGAGCCGGCGCCAGGCGAGGTACGGGTCCGGCTGCTCGGGCCGGTCCTCGCGGTGCCAGGCGGCGGCGAACTCCTCGTCCGCGCACAGCTTCTCCACGATGAGACGGGCGATGCGGTGGACCGTCATGTCGTACTGCGGCACGAAGGGCTTGGCGCCCGGCGGCGAGCCGAGGCCCCGGCCTTCGTTGCCGTTGCCGTCGATCCGCACGACGTACGCCGTCCGCGCGGGCCGGCGCCGGCTCCACGGGCGCTCCTGCCGGTCGGGCCCGGAGGCGTCCTCCGGCTGCTCCGGGTCGCCGGCCGGCTGTGCGAAGCCGTCGAGCTGCTGGACGAGTTCGTGGACGCAGCGGTGCAGCAGGCTGCTCTTGCCGGTGCCGGGCAGGCCGCTGACCACGACCAGGTGGCCGTGGCCGTCCTCACCCGGTCGTATGCCGCGGGCCATGGCACCCACCTCGGTGCGGAAGGTGAGCAGGGCGTTGGGCAGGTGGTCGATGTCGACCCAGAGGTCCTCGTGCCCGGTGATGTGCCAGGGCGCCAGCGGCTCGTACGTGGGCCAGGGGGCGTGGCCGTCTTCGGGAGGCGTGCCGAAGAGGCTGCAGTTGGCATTGGGCATGCGCGTTCCCCCGTGTGCGTGCTTCGGGCCGTCCCGGGGCGCGGGCCGCCCGATGGTGTCCTCGGTGCGCCGTGCGGGGCGCGCTGCGCCGGCCGGCCGGTGCTCCGGGCCGGGGCGGCGCGTGGCCCGCGTGCGTCTCCTGCTCGTGCGGGCGTGCCCCGCCCGCGGTGCTGGGTGGCTGTGTCACGAGTCTCCCCTGCCGGTCGGACCTCCGTGCGGAATACGAGCGTCGGTGCGTCAGCTGTGGGCGGCGCGCGCCGGATCCGGTCCGCGGTCCGCCCGGGGATGTCCCTCCCCCTGGCGATCCCCGCTCCCGTGACCGGGTACTCATCCCGCCCGGATCCGGCTGCTGCCCTTGGTGCGCCGCCGGGGCCGCAGGGCGCGGTGCGGGAGCTGCGGGACGGCGGGGTCCACGGGGCGGTCGGGGGTGCGGACGGCCACCCATGGCCGGGTGTCGGCGCGGGCCCAACGGAAGCCGTAGTGCAGGAGGTTGACCGTGAGGACGGCCGGTCCGACGACGCCGGCCGTCCCCGGGAACGTCGGCTCCAGGGAGAGCGCCAGCAGGATGGCGGTGATGCCGTTCTGCTGGCCGAGGCCGAGGTGAGCCCGGTCGGCGCGGCTGAGCCGGGGCCGTACCAGCAGGCGTCCGATGAGGAGGGTGACCAGGAACTGCGCGGCGAACGCGGCGGCGCCGAGCACCAGGCCCTGGTAGAGGGAGACGCCTCCGGAGAGCAGGAAGCCGAGGGCGGCCGAGGCCAGCAGGAAGGCGAGGGCGACCGCCCCCTCCAGGACGCCGGCGAACCGGCCGAGGCGTACGGCGAGGCCGGCCAGCGCCACCGCCAGGACGAGGGTGGTGTGCGCGGCCACCGTCAGGAGCACCACCACGACGGCCAGCGCCGCGATGTCCAGGGACAGCGGCCGGCCGGCCGCGGACCGGACCTCGCCCGCGGGTGCGGGCGGCGGGACCGTCCGGTCCGCGTCGTCGTCCGCGCGCCCGGTGCGGGAGCGGAGCAGGTGTGCCAGCCGGATCAGCCGCCACACGGCCAGCGTGAGCGCGAACAGCGCGATGTTGGACAGCAGGCTGCCGAGGACGTCCGCGGAACCGGACACCACCGAGCCGGAGGCCGGGCCGGTACCGCCCAGGCGCAGGGCGAGCGCGGAGAAGTACACGGTGAGCAGGACCGTCATCGGGTCGTCGAAGGACGCCCAGATGGACAGGATGGCCTTGGCGCGCGGGGTGACCCGCGGATCGTCCTGCATGGCGGCGACGGACAGCGGGTCGATCTGCGCCACCGCGATGCCGAGGACCAGGTACTCGGGCCTGCGGAAGGCGAGGACCATCACCGCCGCGATGAGCGCGGCCTTGAGGATGACGCCGAAGGTCACGGCGACCAGCACGACCCGTAAGGACCTTCTGACCTCGGCCAGTTCGATGTCGTGCGTGCTGCCGTACAGGCCGATGCCCAGCAGCAGGGTGGCGGCGAAGCCGTAGCCGGGGGTGCCGAGCAAGGAACGGGCCGGCCAGAGCGCCCCGGCGACGAGCCCGGCGCCGACGGCGGCGCAGACGGCGAGGACGAGGTACGGCACGGCGAGTCGGCGTGTGTGCCCGCGCAGCAGGTTCACTCCCAAGGCCCGCGCTCCGTTCGGCTCCGCGCCAAGTCCGCTCGCGCGGCCGGGAGACGGTCGCCGTGGGGACCGTCGGCGCGGCGGCGCGAGGGGCCCATCATGCCGTACCCGTGGGCCCCGCCCGCCACATACGAGTCAACACGCACCACCGACTCACCCCCCGGAGCGACCTTGCCCGACAAGGCACACCTGAGTCCAGGGTATCGGGGCGGTCACGGTCCGCACAGGGCGCTCGGGCTTCCCGGGGCCCTTTCCGGACGACGGCGGGCGACGGCCCGCGCGCCCCCGGCCGCCGGGGAGCCGACCCGGCGGCCGGAGGCGGCCCGGACGCTCCGGGGGCGGGGTGCGGGGGCGGGCCCTGCCGTGGAGTGGGCGCACCCGTGGGGCGGGTGCGCCCGCGTGTTCCTCCGCCGCCGCCGGTTCAGCCTGCGTACGGGCCCGGCCTCTTCGTCGCTGCGGCTGCCGGTCAGGCCGGTTTCCCGTCCCGCAGCCAGCTGAGGACGTCGGGGGTCACCGGGTCGGCGATGTCGGCGAACTCGCCGTGTCTGGTGAGGTACTTGGCGACGTACGGGCACACCGGCACGATCCGCTTGCCCTGGGCGCGCACGTCGGCGAGGGCCTGTCCGACGAGCTGTGCGGCCAGGCCGCGTCCGGCGTAGGCGTCGCCGATCTCGGTGTGGTAGAAGACGCGCTGCTCGCCGCGGTCGCGGAAGGCGGTCAGGCCGGCGCGCTCGCCCTCGACCAGGATCTCGTAGCGGTGCCGGTCGTCCCTGCGCTCGACGGTGGGCTCGGTGGCGGGCTGGGTCATCGGGTTTCCTTTCGACAGGTGGCGGGTTCAGCGCGGCGGGTTGCGGCGCGGGCGGATGGTGGCGTGCGGCAGGGCGGGGGCGGGCAGCCGGTCCGCGGGACAGCCCTCGACGACGCCGAACCGGTCGGAGGCGTCCTCCCAGTCCCGCCGGGCCCGGACGATGTCGTCATGGCTGCGTCCGACGAAGTTCCACCACATGACGATCTCCTCCTCGAAGGGGGTACCGCCGAGCAGGACCGTCCGGGCGGGGCCGGCGGACTCGTTGCGCAGGGTCAGGGCGCCGTGGCCGGGGCGCACGTAGCCGAGTTCCGCCGGGCGCAGCACGGTTCCGGCCAGCCGAACGTCCTCTTGGTCCACGAGGAGCCCGTGTTCGAAGGCCGGGTCCACGGCGAGGGTGACCGAGGCGTGCGGTGCGAGGGTGATCTCGGCGCCCAGGAGGGGGCTGAAGACCGGTACCGGCGAGACGGACCCGGCCAGCTCGCCCAGGAACACCCTGATCTCGGCGCCGTCGGTCCGTACGGGCTCGGGCACGTGGTGGCGGAAGTCACGGGCGGTGTGCCGGTGTTCCGCCGGCAGCGCGACCCACAGCTGGACGCCGTGCAGGACGGAGGTCCGCGCGGTGGAGAACTCCGAGTGGCTGATGCCCTGTCCGCCGGTCATGAGGTTCAGCTCGCCCGGCCGGACCAGGGCGTGGCTGCCGAGGCTGTCGCGGTGCTCGATCTCCCCGCTGAACAGCCAGCTCACCGTCTGGAGGCCGGTGTGCGGGTGCGGGGGCACGCGCATGCCGCCGGTGCGGGCGACGTCGTCGGGGCCGTAGTGGTCGGCGAAGCACCATGCGCCGATCAGGGTCCGTGACCGCTGCGGCAGCGTGCGCCGTACGGTCATGGCCCGGGGGCCGCCCAGGGGTACGTCGCGCGGGGTGAGGATCTCGACCTCGCCGTCCGTCTGCCCGCCGTCCTGCCGTGTTCCGCCGTGGGTCTCCACGGTCTCCGCTTCCGTCCTGCTCATCGAGCACCACCTTTCAGCATCATGATACTTTCACATTCAACAACTTTTCCTCGCCAACACCGATGACGTCCGGAGGAATTCCGAGTTGACCAGCACCGCGCCGGGGTCCGCGACCCGGCGGATCTTCATCGACAAGCAGAGCCCCGCCGCCTACGACGCGCTGGTGCGCACCTCGGAGGCGGTCCGCAAGGTCACCGCCGACGCGGGACTCGACCGGTCCCTGGTGGAACTGATCGACCTGCGCGTGTCCCAGATCAACGGCTGCGCCTACTGTCTGCACGTCCACACCCGGGCCGCCCTGCGCACCGGCGAGACGACACAGCGCCTCGGGGTGCTGGCCGCCTGGCGGGACACCGAACTGTTCACGCCCGCCGAACGCGCGGCGCTCGCCCTGGCCGAGGCGACCACCGCGGCGGCCGACACCGCCGCGCAGGAGACGGCGTACGCGGCCGCCCGCGAGGTGCTCACCGACGACCAGATCTCCGCGGTGATCTGGGTGGCGGTCACCATCAACGCGTTCAACCGGGTCTCGATCCTGAGCAGGCATCCGGTACGGCCGGAACGGTGACGCGGACGCGCTCTCAGGGGCCGCCGGACGACGCCGGCGCGCGACGGGGCGGCGCCGAGCCCGTCCGCGCACGGCCACGGCACCGGGAGCACACGGTCTCCCGCCGCGCCGCCCCTGGTGCGCTCAGGGGCGCCACCGCATGCGCTGGCGGACAACTCGTCCCCGTTCACAGCGCCTAGCGTCGCCCGGGTACCGCACAGCACGGCAGCCCAGGGAGCACACCATGAGCACGGTCACCCCGCCCACGAGCAGCCAGCCGTGGCTGCACCAGAAGGGCACGGTCGTCCAGGAGTTCGGAACCGTGAGACAGTTCCCGCTGGGCCTCTCGCACGACGCCCGGATGTATTCCTGCCAGCGCCTGAACAAGATCCTGGCGGACACCCAGATCCTCTACGGCCTGTACAAGAAGCACCACTGGCTGCTGCGCGGCGCGACCTTCTACCAGCTGCATCTGCTGCTGGACAAGCACGCCGTGGAGCAGCTCGCCCTCGTGGACACGATCGCTGAGCGGGTCCAGACGCTGGGCGGGGTGGCGCTGGGCGATGCCCGGCACGTCGCCGAGATCACGACGGTCCCGCGCCCGCCGGACGGGGCGGAGGAGGTTCCCGCCATGCTCTCCCGCCTGCTGGAGGCCCACGAGGAGATCCTGACCCAGGCGCACGACGCGGCGGCCCGCACCGGCGAGCTCGGTGACGACGGCACCAACGACCTCCTGGTCTCCCAGGTGATCCGTACCGGGGAGCTCCAGGCCTGGTTCCTGGCCGAGCACCTGGTCGACACCCCTTTGGTGCGGGCCTGATCCGGACCGCCCGAAGGGGGCTGTGACCTGCGCTCTCACCATTTCGTCCTACAATCGTCCCGGCCGTGCCCTCGGGTGGGCGAGGCATGGGGCGGGGAGGACCGGGGTGGCCGGTGGGCAGGCGTTCGGCGCGCTGCTGCGCGAACTGAGGATCGCCAGGTCGCTGACGATCGAGGGTCTCGCGGAGGCGTCGGGGGTCAGCGTCCGGGGCGTGGGCGACCTGGAGCGCGGCCGGCGGGCGGCGCCGCAGCGGCGAACCGTCGCCGCGCTCGCGGACGGTCTGGGGCTCGGCGAGGCGGAGCGGGAACGCCTGCTGGCGTCCGCCCGCAGCGGCCGGAGCCCTGCCTACCGCCCGGCCGGCGTCCGCGCCTTCCCCCGCGGCGTCGACGACTTCGTCGGCCGGTCCCGGGAACTGGAGCGCTTCGGCGGACTCGCGGAGCGGGCCGCCGCCCGCGCCGCGTCCCGCTCTCCCGGCGACGGCGGAGCGGCACACCCGGTCGTGGTGGCCGTCTCCGGGGCCCCCGGCACCGGCAAGACCACCCTCGCGCTGCACGCCGGCCGCCGCCTGGCCGACCGGTTCCCGCACGGTCAGCTGGTGCTGGACCTGCGGGGCACCGACGAGAACCCGCCCGCACCGGCCGAGTTGCTGCTCGTCGTCCTCAAGTCCTTCGGCGTGCCCGACCGCGACCTCACCAAGGCGGGGCCGGAGGGCCATCCGGCGCTGTACCGGCAGCTGCTGGCCGAGCGGCGGAGCCTGCTGGTACTCGACAACGCCCGGGACGAGGCGCAGGTGCGCCCGCTGCTGCCCGGGGCCGGCGCGGGGATGGTCGTGGTGACCAGCCGGCGGATGCTGACGGGCCTGGAGAGCGTGCACCGGATGCCGCTCGGCGAGCTGAGCACCGAGGAGGCCACCACGTTCCTCGCCTCGCTCGTCGGGGCCGAGCGCGCCACCGCCGATCCCGCGGCCCTCGCGGACGTCGCCCGGCGCTGCGGGCATCTGCCGCTGGCGCTGCGGGTGGCCGGCAACTGGCTGGCGACGCGTACGGGCTGGACGGTGCGCCGGCTGGCCGACCGGCTCGCCCTGGAGGAACGGCGGCTGGACGTGTTGTCCGCCGGGGACGTCCGCGTGGTGGCCGCCTTCGACCTGTCCTACCGCCAGCTCACCTCCGCCGCCGCCCGCATGTTCCGGCGGCTGTCCCTGGTGCCGGGCCCGGACGTGAGCGCCGCATGCGCCGCCCGGCTGACCGGCCAGGACCTGTTCGACGCCGAGGACACCCTGGAGGAACTGGTCGAGGCCGGGCTGCTCGGCACGGACCGGGACCGCTACCGTCTGCACGATCTGCTGTGCCTGTACGCCCGTGGCCTGCTGACCGCCGAGGAAGGCGCCGAGGGGGCCGAGCGGGCGCGGGCGCGGATGTACCGCTGGCTGCTGGAGACGGCCGTCGTGGCGGGCCGCTGGTACGAACCGGACCACGGGGCTCCGCCGGCCGCCTGGCAGGGCACGGTCGATCTGTCCAGCGCCGACCGGGCGCGCCAATGGCTCCAGGCCGAAGGGGGCAACTGGCTGGCCGCGCTGCGCGCCGCCGCGGCGGCCGGTGAGCACGCCACCGTGGTCGAAGTGGCCGAGTCCCTGCACTGGTTCTCCGACCAGTGGATCTTCTGGGGGCACTGGCACGAGATCTTCGGCACCGCCGCCCGCTCCGCCCGGGCGCTGGGCGATCCGCTGCCGGAAGCGACCCAGCTGAACTACGACGCCTGGGCCCTGCTGCTGTGCGAGGGCCGCCCCCGGGACAGCCTCGCGCGGTCCGCGCAGGCCCTGGCCGCGGCGAAACGCGCGGGCGACCTGGAACAGCAGGCCTGGGCCCACCACTACACCGCCTGGGCCCACCGGCTCCTCGACGAACCCGCGCCGGGCGTCCGCCACAACGAGCGGGCCGCCCGGCTGTTCGAGGCCGCCGGTGATCTCCACGGCCTCCTGCAGTGCATGCACACCCGCGCACTGCTCCTGGCGGGTCAGGACCGCAACGAGGAGGCCATCGCGGCCTACCGGTCCACGCTGACGTGGCTCGACGGCACGGGCGCCGCCATCGAGCCCCACGTCGCCGGCCTGACCCGGCTGGGCGTGCACGGCGGCATCGGCACCTGCCACAGCCGGCTGCGCCAGTGGGACGAGGCCGTGTTCCATCTGCGGACCGCCCTCGAACTGTGCCGCGCCGGCGGCAACACCGCCCTGGAGAGCCGCCATCTCGTCCATCTGGCCGACGCCCTGCTGGCCGCCGGGCACACCGACGAGGCACGGGAGGCCCTGGCCCGCTGCGTCCGTCTCGGACCGGACGCCGACCCGCAGTGCGTCGCCGAGGCCCGCGGTCGGCTCGACCGCCTCGGCAGCCGCTGAGCGTTCCGGCAGCGCCCGGGCGTCCGGCCGCGTTCCCTCACCGTAGGCCATGGCGTCGGAGGCGCCCTGTTCCCGGAGCGCACCGCGCTGTTCCGTGAGCGCACGACGGGCGGTCCCGCCGCGGACCGGCGCTTTCTGCCTGTTTCCTGCCTGGAGGGCGGTCCCGTGCGCTGCTTGGCTGATCGCGGCGGGGAAACAGGACTGCGAGATCGCCGTCCGTGCCTGTCCGCGATGCGTTGCGAACGCGCCGCGGCCCGGGGTCTTCGCCGGTACCGCACGTGGAGAGGAGAGCCAGGTGAGCCTGGTGCTGACGACGGATTCCGTCCCCGACGAGGAGAAACTCGACTACTGGCGCGCGGCCGTGAGCAGGGGGCTGGTGCCGATGGCCGTCACACCGCGGGGTGAGGACCCGATCGCCGGCCGGATCACCACCGGCCACCTGGGATACCTCAGGGTCTGCGCCGTCGAGGCGGACGCCCAGCGCACGAGCCGTACCGCGGCGCACATCGCGCGCTCCCCCGAGGCGTTCCTGGCCGTGGGCGTCCAGCTGCGGGGCACGGCCACCCTGGTCCAGGACGGCCGGCGCACCGCCGTCGCCGAACGGGACATCGTCGTCTACGACACGGCCCGCCCCTACTCGCTGGACTACCCGGAACGGTTCTCCACCCGCGTCGTCCACCTGCCGCGCCGGGTGCTCGGCCTGCCGGACGAGCAGATCCGCCGGATCACCGGAACCGTCGTCGACACGGCGCAGGGCATCGGCTCGGTGCTGCTGCCGTTCCTGGCCACGCTGGTCACCTCGGCGCACACCTGTTCACCGGCCGTCGCCGGGAGGCTGGCCGCCACCGTCCTCGACTTCTTCGCCACGCTCGTCGCCGAGCACACCGGGTCCGGCGAGGAGGGACCGGACGGTGCGCGCCGGGAGCTGGTGCTGCGCGTGCGCGATCACATCGACCGCAACCTCGGGGACCACGACCTGTCCCCGCAGACGGTCGCGGCGGCGCACCACATCTCCGTGCGCTATCTGCACCGGCTCTTCCAGGACGAGGGCATCACGGTGAGCCGGCTCGTCCAGCGGCGCCGGCTGGAGGAGAGCGCGCGCGAACTGGCGCGCGGCGGCGCGAGCGCCCCGACGGTGTCCGCGGTGGCCCGGCGGTGGGGATTCGTCAGCCCGGCGCACTTCAGCCGGGTGTTCCGCGGCTGCTACGGCTGCTCCCCGCTGGAGTGGCGCAGACTGCGCACCGCGCGGGACGGCGGCACGTCCCCGCAGAAGGCGCCGCCCCAGCCGTGCCGGCCGGCTCAGTCGTCCCGGCCCTCGGGCAGGCCCTCGCTGGTGGCGAAGTAGAAGACGGGCAGGACGACGAAGACGCCGATCGCCAGCAGCGGCGCGACGAACACCCCGAGCAGCCCGGCGACGGCGTAGGCGAGCGCCCCCGCCCAGGAGCGCAGCCGTCCGTGCCGCACGTACGTCCGCTCGGCGTCCGGGTGCAGCAGTTCGGGCCGGCGGGCGAGCTGCCGGTAGAAGACCACCCAGCTCAGGCACATCGCCGCGGCGAGACCGGCGTACAGGGCGACGGCGACCCGGGCGTCGGCGTCCATGAGGTCGGCCTGCAACGCGTCCGCGACCACCGCGGTGGGGAAGGAGAGCGCGGCGGTGGTGAGCAGCATGAGGAGGTTGGCGGCGTGCAGGCCGCGGTCCATGATCCGGATGCGGACGAAGGCCTGGTGGTGGTTGAGCCAGATCACCGACACATAGCCGAAGGAGGCCAGATAGCCGAGGTAGGCGGGCCACTGGACGAGCAGGGCGCGGCCGAGTCCGCCCGGCCGGTGCGGCGGGTCGGTGAGGTTGAGGACCAGCAGCGTGACGGCAATGGCGAACACGCCGTCGCTGAAGGCCTCGGCCCGGGTGGTCTCGGACCGGGAGAACGTGCGGGGCCGGGTGCGGGACAAGCTGGCTCCTGGGAGTGTGCGGCTCGGGCCACGAGTATCCGTGCCCGTCCGCCCCTGCACCGCCGTCAGCGGGGCGGTGTGCGCCGCGAGGCAACGAAACGGGCGCGCACGGAGCACATGTCCCGCCGGGAGCCGCCCGGCCCCGTCGTCAGGTCTCCAACCCGTCAGGTCTCAGCCGGGCAGCGCGGGGTCGAACCAGGCCGGCCCGTCGGTCATGGCCTGCTTGATCCGGGTCAGGGCGAACTCGTCCAGGGCGGGCAGCGCGTCCACCGCGAACCAGCCCACCTCCAGCGACTCGTCGTCGTTGACCCGGGCCTGCCCGCCCACGGCGCGGCAGCGGAAGGTGATGTCCATGAACTGGCAGATGTCGCCGTTGCCGTAGGTGATCGGCTTCAGCGCCTGGACGAGGACCACCCGCTCGGCGACACAGTGCACCGCCGTCTCCTCGTACACCTCCCGCACGGCGCAGGCGGCCGGTTGCTCGCCGGGGTCGGGGATGCCGCCGACCACCGACCACTTGCCGGTGTCGGAGCGGCGGCCGAGCAGCACTCTGCCCTCGTCGTCGAAGACGACGGCGGTGATGCCGGGCAGCCACAGCAGCTGGCTGCCGGCGGAGGCCCGGAGGATGCGGATGAAGTCGGGAGTGGCCATGCGACCGACCCTAACGGTCCATCGGCCGGCCCCGGCCGGCCCGGCGGCCCCCACCGGCGTACGCACCGTGTCCACGACCTCGTGGGGCCGACGCGTCCGCCCGCGTGCGCGCCCCGTGTGCGGCCCGGTACGACTTGCCGCGCGTACGCCCGCCGGCACCCCGCGTGCGGTCAGACCCCCTCGGCGCGGCGGGCGCGCACCCCGGCCCCGATCGCCCAGCCGAGCCCGCCCGCGGCCAGCAGCACCAGGACCGCCTCGGGCAGGACGCCCAGCTCGGTGGCGGGCGTCTCGGAGGACCGCAGCGGCACCTTCTGGACCAGGTAGGCGGGCACGAACATGCCCGTCTTCTGCGTGACCCGCCCGTCCGGCATGATGACCGCGCTGATGCCGCTGGTCACCGGGACGGTCACGGCCCTGCTGTGCTCGACCGCGCGGATCCGGCTCATGGCGAGCTGCTGGTAGGTCATCTCGCTGCGGTCGAAGGTGGCGTTGTTGCTCGGCACGGAGATCATCTGCGCGCCGTGGGTGACGGTGTCGCGCACGGCCCAGTCGAAGGCGGCCTCGTAGCAGGTGGCCAGGCCGACCTTGGCGCCGCCGACGGTGAACACGCCCGGCTCGCGGCCCCGGCTGAAGTCCTGGCGGACCATCGCGGTCCAGTTCTCGTTGATCGCCCCGATCAGCGAGCGCAGCGGCAGGTACTCGCCGAAGGGCTGGATCTGCCGTTTGTCGTACGTCTGGAGGGGGCCCTTGACCGGGTCCCACAGGATCTGCTCGTTGAACAGCTGACCGTCCCGCTCCACGACGCTGCCGATCGAGATCGGCGCCCGGATCGACTTGGCCGCCTGGTCCACGACGAGGCGGGCGTCCGGGTACTCGAGGGGGTCGATGTCGGAGGAGTTCTCCGGCCAGAGCACGAAGTCGGGCCGGGCCGTCCTGCCCGCCCTCACGTCGGCGGCCAGCCGTGCCGTCTCGCGTGCGTGGTAGTCGAGGACCGCCCGGCGCTGGGCGTTGAACTCGAGGCCCGCGCGCGGCACGTTGCCCTGGACGAGGGCGACGGTGGCAGTGCCGTTCTCGGCCTTGTCGCTGACCAGGGAGCGGGCCGCGACCGCGCCCACCACGGGCACGGCCACGCTGAGCAGCGCCGCGGCGGCGGCCGACCGCCGCAGAGTGCGGGTGCGCCGCCCGTGGACGGCCAGCCGCACCCCCTCGCCGAGGCCGAAGCCGCACAGGACGACCGCGAAACCGAGTACGGGTGTGCCGCCCACCGCGGCCAGCGGCAGGAACATCCCGTCCGCCTGCCCGAAGGCGACCTTGCCCCAGGGGAAGCCGTGGAAGGGCACGCGCGCGCGTACCGCCTCGCCGGCGATCCAGACGGCCGCCGCCCACACCGGCGCCCCGGGGAGCTGGGAGACCGCCGCGATGCCCACGCCCACCAGGGCGACGAAGACCGCCTCGATGAGGACCAGCGCCAGCCAGGGCCCGGGGCCGACCTCCACGCCCGTCCACACCAGCAGCGGGAGCAGGAAGCCGAGGCCGAAGAGGTAGCCGAGACCGAGCGCGGCCTTCCGGCTGCGGCCGCGCAGCACCCAGCCGAGGGCGGCGAAGGCGGGCAGGGCCAGCCAGGACAGGGTGCGGGGCGGGAAGCTGACGTAGAGGAGGAGGCCGGCCAGCGTCGCGGCCGCGGCCGGGGCGAGCCGGACGAGCCTGGTCCTCCAGGGCGCCGGAGCGGGCTGCGGACGCAGTCCGTCCGACTCGTCGACGGAAGTTGCGGTGACGGTCACCCCAGGGAGTGTACGGCGGTGACCTGGGGCCCGGCCGTACGGTCGCCGGGCGCCCCCGCCACGGCCGTCAGGCGAGGTCGGGGGACGGCGGGCGGAGCCGGGCCTTGATCACGCGGACCGCCGACTCGGCGTTGTCGATGGTGATCGTGAACGTGTGGCCGTCCCACAGCCGCAGCACGATGCCCTCGCCGCGCCGTACGACGACGGCGGTGCCCTTCTCGGGCCGCCAGCGGTAACCCCAGCCGCCCCAGTGCCGCGGGGTGACGTGGGGCGCGAACTCGGCGCCGGCGACATGGGCCAGCGGGATCCGGCGGCGCGGCAGTCCGATGTGGCCGCAGCGCACCTCCAGGCACTCGCGGTCGACCTTCACCGCGACGTGCACGAAGGCGAGGGTGCCGAACAGGACCAGCAGTCCGGCCGCGATGCAGCCCACGACGGACATCACCAGCGGTGCCACGCCGGAGCTCCAGGCGGAGTCGACGGCCAGCTCGATGCCGAGGGCGAGACAGGCGGCGCCGACGAGCGCCAGCAGCCACTGGAACCGGTTGGTGGCACGGCCCGTCCAGACCTCCGGACACGGGCCGCCGTCACTGTGGGAGTGGTCCCTCATGTCAATGAGGTTACTAAGGTTTGGCCGCGCGGGTAGCGCGTCGCGCACGGGGAGTGTCAGCGCGCGGGGGTGGCGGCCTGGAGGAGGCGGCCCTCGGCGTAGGCGAGCGCCGGGGCGGGCAGTGCGCCCTCCCGGCCGTTGAGCAGGACCGTCACGGCGCCCTCGGCTGCGGTCTCCGGCTCGGGCCGGGCGCCGATCCGGCGCAGCGCCTGCGCCGCGACCGCGCCCGCCGAGCCGTGCAGGACGAGCGGCGGGCGGCCGGGCTTGCGGACGGCGCCGCGGATGCGCTCGGCGACCAGTTCGTAGTGGGTGCAGCCGAGGACGACGGTCGTCACGTCGTCGGGGGTCAGCGCGGCGGCGGCGGTGACCGCCTCGTCGATCGCCGCCTGGTTCGCGTGCTCGACGGCCTCGGCCAGCCCCCAGCAGGGCACCTCGGTGACCGGCACGCCGTCGGCGAAGTCGCGGATCAGGTTCCGCTGGTAGGGGCTGCCCGTGGTGGCGGGCGTCGCCCAGATGGCGACGGGGCCGCCGCCGGCGGCGGCCGGCTTGATCGCGGGCACGGTGCCGACGACCGGGAGGTCCGGTTCGAGGAGCTGGCGCAGGGCGGTCAGCGCGTGCACGGTCGCGGTGTTGCAGCCGACGATCAGGGCGTCGGGGCGGTGCGCGGCGGCGGCCTCGGCGACGGCGACGGCGCGCGCGGTGAGGTCCTCGGGGGTGCGCGGCCCCCAGGGCATGCCGGCCGGGTCGAGGGAGAGCACGAGATCTGCGTCGGGTCGCAGGCGCCGTACCGCGGCGGTGGCCGCCAGCAGCCCGATCCCGGAGTCCATGAGCGCGATCTTCACGCCGTAACGATAGACGATGGCCTCGATCGGGCCGCCCGGGTGGGGCAGACTGCGGGGGTGACCGTGATCGTGTGGACCGCCGTGGGATCACTCGCCGCCTGGCTGTGGCTGCTGCTCGGCCAGGGCTTCTTCTGGCGTACGGACGTCAGGCTGCCGCCAGGCGAGGACCCGCCGCGGGGCGGCTGGCCGGCGGTGTGCGTCGTGGTGCCCGCGCGCGACGAGGCGGCCGTGCTCGGCGAGAGCCTGCCCTCGCTGCTCGCCCAGGACTATCCGGGGCGGGCGGAGGTCTTCCTGATCGACGACGGCAGCACGGACGGCACCGGGGAACTGGCCCGGGCGCTGGGGCGGCGCGGCGGGCTGCCGCTGACCGTGGCCTCGCCCGGCGAGCCGCCCGCCGGCTGGACCGGCAAGCTGTGGGCGGTGCGGCACGGCGTCGCGCTGGCACGCGCGCGGGAGCCCGAGTACCTGCTCCTGACCGACGCCGACATCGCGCACGCCCCGGACAGCCTGCGCCGGCTGGTCGCGGCGGCGCGCGCCGGCGGCTTCGACGTGGTCTCCCAGATGGCCCGGCTGCGGGTGGAGTCGCTGTGGGAGCGGCTCGTCGTGCCGGCCTTCGTCTACTTCTTCGCGCAGCTCTACCCGTTCCGCTGGATCGGCCGCAGGGGCGGACGGACTGCGGCGGCCGCGGGCGGCTGTGTGCTGCTGCGCGCGGAGACCGCCGGGCGGGTCCGGATCCCGGACGCGATCCGGCACGCGGTGATCGACGACGTGGCGCTCGCCCGGGCCGTCAAGGGCGGCGGCGGGCACGTCTGGCTGGGGCTCGCCGACCGCGTGGACAGCGTGCGCCCGTACCCGCGGCTGCACGACCTGTGGCGGATGGTCTCGCGCAGCGCCTACGCGCAGTTGCGGCACAACCCGCTGCTGCTGGTCGGCACGGTCGCCGGGCTGGCGCTGGTCTATCTGGCGCCGCCGGTGGCGCTGGTGGCGGGGCTCGCGGCGGGCGGCGCGGCGGCGGCGCTCGCCGGGGGCGCGGCCTGGCTGGTGATGACGGCGACGTACGTGCCGATGCTGCGCTACTACCGCCAGTCGCTGTGGCTCGCCCCGCTGCTGCCGTTCACCGCGTTCCTGTACCTGCTGATGACGGTGGACTCGGCGGTGCAGCACTACCGGGGCCGGGGCGCGGCCTGGAAGGGCCGCACCTACGCGCGCCCGGACGCGATTCCCGAGGAGGGCTGACGCCCGGGCGCGGGCCCTCGTTCGCGGACGCTCGCCCGGGTGGTCACTTGCGGCCCGGGGTCCAGTTCATGCCCCAGCCGTAGGCGTGGTCGACGGTGCGCTGCGGGCTGACGCCGCGCTGGGGCACCAGATAGCGGGCCTCGCGCTGGACGACGAGGTCGCCCCCGGTGTTGGTGATGAGGGCGAGCGCGCACACCGTCGAGGGCACGGTGCACTCGTCGAGGGAGAAGTCGACGGGTGCGCCGTGCTGCGGCTGGAGCGTGACGGTGGCGTGCAGATCGGCGAAGGAGCGGGCGCCTTCGTAGATGGTGACGAAGACGAGGATGCGCCGGAAGTCGCTGCGGTGGTCGAGGTTGACGGTGAGGTTCTCGCCGGTGGCCACGGCTCCGGTGCGGTCGTCGCCGTCGAGGTGGATGTACGGCGGCCGGTGCAGGGCGCCGAAGGCGTTGCCGAGGGCCTGGACGACGCCCTTGCGCCCGTCCGACAGTTCGTACAGGGCGCACAGGTCGAGATCGAGGTCGGAGTGCGTGGCGAAGGCCCGCCCGCGCTTGCCGCCCCAGCCGGAGAACTGTTTGCGCACCTGCCAGTTGAGGTTCACGCGCATGGCGCCGGAGGTGCCGCCCTGTTTGGCGAGGGACACCGACGGGGCGGCCTTGGTGAGCGTCACCTTGGTCAGACGGACGGGGGCCGGGGGCGTGGTGGGCGGCGGTGGTGCCACCGGGGGCGCGACCGGCGGCGGCAGGGGTACGGGGGCTCCGGTCGGCGGGGGCGCGACGGGTCCCGGGACCGCCGGGGGCGGTGTCTGCCCGGCGGGCGCCGGCCAGGCGGTGTGCGGCGCCGGGGCCGGTGGCGGCGTGTGCCGCGGTTCGTCGACGGTGATGCCGTAGTCGGTGGCCAGGCCCTCCAGACCGCTGCTGTAACCCTGGCCGACGGCCCGGAACTTCCAGGCGCCCTGGCGGCGGTAGAACTCGCCCAGGACGAACGCCGTCTCCACGCTCGCGCCGGCGCTGTCGAAGCGGGCGGCCACCGTGTCCCGGGCGGCGTCACGCACCTCGATGTACAGGTCCGGCACCTGCCCGAAGGTACCGCCGTCCGCCGAGGCGGCGAGCACCACCCTGTCCACGTCCGCCTCCACGCGCGCGAGGTCGACGACGAGGGTGTCGGTGGCCCGGCCGCCGGTCTCCCGCTTGCCCTCGTGCCGGACCGAACCGGAGGTGTGCGCGGGCTGGTTGTAGAAGACGAAGTCGGCGTCGGAGCGCACCTTCCCGCCCGCCGCCAGCAGCAGCGCGGAGGCGTCCACGTCGGGGACGCCCGGGCCGGAGCGCCGGCCCACCTCGACCCTGAGGGCCGTGGCCGGCACCTGCGTGTTGGACCCCTTCGGCATTGCCATGTCCGCCCCCTCACCTGTGGCCGGGACGTGTCCCGGCGGTACGGCCCTCGGCGGGCCGTCTGCTCGTCGCCCGCCCAGTCTGCTCCCCCGGCGGTCCGGGGCGGCACGAGGAGCAGTGGAACACGCCTGTCCGACCCCCGGTAACCCCCGAGAAACCGCCCTTTTACACGGCTCAAGGCCGCCGCGGTGCCCCTTTTCGTCGAATTCGCTCGCATTGGGGATCCCGCGTCACCGCGGGCACGGAAAACAACCCTCTTATCGGTCTCCCCAACCAGCACATCGTGGGCTTAACTTATGTGCCATGACCTCCCCCCGCTCCACTTATGGTGGCGGCTACTATTCCGCCTCCTTCCCGGACACCCCGATCTACGACTCGCTCGTCGCCGAGCGTGGCACCCCGCAGATCGCCCCGATCCGGGTCCCCGCGCCGTACGACACGGGAAGTCACCTTCCCGCGCTCCCCTCGGCACTGCCCGCCCTTCCGGCGGCCCCGTCCCAGTCCTACTACGGCTACCAGCAGGCGCCGCAGCCCGCCCCGCTGCAGCAGGCGCCCGCGGCCTACATCCCGCAGCAGGCCTCGGCCCCGCGCGGGTACCCCGGCCCCCAGCAGCCGATGCCGCAGCGCCCGATGGCGAACGGCACCGGCTACGAGGCCATGCGTCCCGCGGCTCCCCGACCCGCCGCGGCGCCGTACCAGGACCCGTACAACCAGCAGCAGTACCGCGGCTACTGATCCGCTCCCCCGGCTGTCCGTGCCGCGCGGCAGGACGAGGTCACGGGGGGTGGAGCCGCGCTCGCCGCACATCCGCCCGGTCGCGGCGTCCCGAGCCGTGGGACGCCGAACGGCCGTCAGGGACTCTGGGGTCCGGCAGGGGACCGGCGCCGGGTACTGATCGACCACGGGGGAAAGGTCGTCACCCGGCGCCGACAGTCGCGCCTCGCGAAGGCCGCCGCCGAGCAACTGCTCGGGGGCGGCCTTCGTGCGTGACCGCGCAGGTCGCCGCCCCGTCCGCCGTCCGCCCCGAGGACGGGAGGTGAAGCGGGAACTCCGGAACGCCGCCCGGCCGTTGGGGTGGCGTGAGAGGTTTGTGAGGGTCCCGGCCGGAGGTGATGTGGCTCTCTCTTCGGCCCGACCCACGGCCGGCCGGCCGCGCCGCGCGTTATGACGGAGCGGGAAGGGGGTGGTGGAGGGTGCGGGTCATCGGCGGACTGTGGCGCTGGCGGCACAACCCGCTGCGCCGCACGACCGATCTGGTCGAGTGCTGGGTGGCGTTGGTGTCCCTGCTGCTCATCCTGGTCGCCGCCCCCGTGGCCGGCTCCCTCGTCGGCGACGCCGCCCAGCACGCCCTGCAGCAGTCGGTGCGCGACCAGCGCCAGAGCCGGCACCTGGTGCAGGCCACCGTCGTGGCCGGGGCGACCGACGAAGCGCCGCGGCCGGACCCGGAGATCTCCGCGGGGCGGGCGGTGCGCAGCCGGGTCGTCGCCGACTGGACCGCCCCGGACGGCACCCGCCGGCACGGCCGGGTGGCGACCGACCTGAAGAAGCCGCACCCCGGCGACCGCTTCGCGCTGTGGACCGACGCGCACGGCCGGGCGGTGCCCCGCCCGCTGGACTCCGGCACGGCCACCGCCCACGCCGTGCTGGCCGGACTCGGCACGGCCATGCTGGCCGCCGCACTCGTGGAGTGCGTCCGCAGGCTGATCCTCTGGCGGCTGGTCCGCCGCCGGTACGCGCGCTGGGACCAGGCCTGGGACCGCGCGGGACCGGACTGGGGCCGCGCCGGCGCCGACAGCTGACCGCCTTCCGGCTCCGGTCAACCGACCGTCCGCGCTCACGCTACGGTGGACCGGCCGGCGCATCCGGCACGACGGGCGCACGGGCGAACCGCAGCGGCGCGCCGCGACGGCGAACGATCCATCAGCACGAGGTGGGGGCACAGCAACGCCATGGCACAGGGCACGGTCCAGGTGACGCACACCGGCACATCGCGGTGGCGGCGCCGCACGGGTGAGTACGCATCGCTCGCCGCCGCTCTGGAGGCCGCGGCGGACGGCGACGTCCTCACCATCGCCCCCGGCACCTACCGGGAGAACCTCGTCGTCCAGCGGGCGGTGACCCTGCGGGGTCCCGAGGGCTCCCCCGGCTCGGTGCGGATCGCGCCCGCCGACGGGGTCCCGCTGACCGTGCGCGCCTCCGCGGTGGTGCAGGACCTGCACGTGGAGGGCCAGGACGCCGCCGCGCCCGCCCTGCTGGTGGAGGAGGGCACACCGGAGCTGAGGGACGTGCGGATCGTGACCCGCTCCGCCTCGGGCATCGAGGTGCGCTCCGGCGCCCGGCCCACCGTGCGCCGCTGCACGGTGGACAACCCGGCCGGCATCGGCATCGCCGTACTCGACGGCGGCGGGCTGTTCGAGGAGTGCGAGATCGTCGCGGCCGGGCAGTCGGGTGTGGCCGTCCGCGGCGGCGGCCGGCCCCGCCTCGAACGCTGCCGGGTGCACCACGCCTCCGGCGCGGGCATCACCGTGACCGGCGACAACGCCGCTCTGGAGGCGGTGGGTTGCGAGGTCTACGAGGTGCGGGGCAGCGGTCTGCAGATCACCGGGCGCGGCACCGCGCACCTGACCGACTGCGATGTGCACCGCACCGCCGCGGACGGCGTCACCCTCGACACCGACGCCGTGCTCACCCTCGCCGACTGCCGCATCCACGACATCCCGGAGAACGCGGTGGACCTCAGGTCGCGTTCGGTGCTGACGCTGACCCGCACCACCGTGCAGCGGTTCGGGCGCAACGGCCTGTCGGTGTGGGACCCGGGCACCCGCGTGGACGCCAACCAGTGCGAGATCTTCGACAGCACGGGCGACTACCCGGCCGTGTGGGTCAGCGACGGGGCGACCGCGGTCCTGGACTCCTGCCGGGTGCACGACGTGCCGGACGCGCTGTTCGTCCTGGACCGCGGCTCGCGCGCCGACGTCGTCGACAGCGATCTGTCCCAGGTTCGCAACACGGCGGTGTCGGTGAGCGACGGCGCGACCGCGCAGCTCGACGACTGCCGGATCAAGGACGCCGCCACCGGCGCGTGGTTCCGCGACCACGGCAGCGGCGGCACCCTCAGCAACTGCACCGTGGACGGCGCGCAGACCGGCGTGATCGTCACCAAGGGCGCCGACCCGACCATCGAGCGCAGCACGATCGTCTCCCCCGCCGAGGCCGGGTTCTACGTCTCGGCCGGGGGCCGCGGCAGCTTCCTCGGCTGCCGGGTCACGGGCAGCGGCGGCTACGGCTTCCACGTGATCGACGGCTGCCGTACGACGCTGCGCAAGTGCCGTACCGAGCGCTGTGCGCGCGGTGGCTTCGAGTTCGCCGACGGCGGCGCGGAGGCGGCCGGTTCGGGACCCGTCGTCGAGGACTGCACCAGCGACGAGAGCGGGGGCGTACGCCCGCCGGCCACGACCGAGACCGTCGCGCAGACGGCGAGCACGTCGCCCGGGCTGCTGGGCGCGCTGCCCGGCCAGCGCGCCACCGAGCCCGAGCCGGTGCGCTCCGCGCCGGAGCCCGAGCCGGAGCGGCCCGAGCGCAGCGCGAAGGACGTGCTGGGCGAACTGGACGCGCTGGTGGGCCTGGAGAGCGTCAAGCGGGAGGTGCGCGCCCTCACCGACATGATCGAGGTGGGCCGGCGCCGGCAGCAGGCGGGGCTGAAGGCTGCATCGGTCAAGCGGCATCTGGTCTTCACCGGTTCCCCGGGCACCGGCAAGACGACCGTCGCCCGGCTGTACGGCGAGATCCTGGCCTCCCTCGGGGTGCTGGAGAAGGGCCATCTCGTGGAGGTGTCCCGGGTCGATCTGGTCGGCGAGCACATCGGCTCCACCGCGATCCGCACCCAGGAGGCGTTCGAACGGGCCCGCGGCGGCGTGCTGTTCATCGACGAGGCGTACGCCCTCTCCCCCGAGGACGCCGGGCGCGACTTCGGCAAGGAGGCCATCGACACACTGGTGAAGCTGATGGAGGACCACCGCGACGCGGTCGTGGTGATCGTGGCCGGCTACACCGCCGAGATGGAGCGCTTCCTGTCGGTCAACCCGGGTGTGGCGTCCCGTTTCTCGCGCACCATCACCTTCAGCGACTACGGTCCGGAGGAACTGCTGCGGATCGTGGAGCAGCAGGCCGAGGAGCACGAGTACCGGCTCGCTCCGGGGGCCGAGGAGGCGCTGCTGAAGTACTTCGCGGCGCTGCCCAAGGGCGCGGCGTTCGGCAACGGCCGTACCGCGCGCCAGACGTTCGAGGCGATGGTGGAGCGGCACGCGAGCCGGGTGGCGCAGTTCGCCGATCCCAGCACCGACGATCTGACGCTGCTCTACCCCGAGGACCTGCCCGCGCTGCCCTGAGCGCCCGAGCCGTCGGCGTCGGCCTCCTCGCCGGTGGCGGGGCGGGGCGCCGGCAGGTCGGGGCGCAGCCGGGCCAGGAGCCGTGCGCGTTCCTCGGCGAAGGCGGGGTCGGCCCGGTAGTCGGAGTGGCCGAGGATCGGAGCGGGCAGCGGGTGCGCGGGGGTGCGGCCGAAGGCGAGGGGGTCCTTCAGCGGAGCGCGGTCCACGTCGTCGCAGGGGTCCGCCGCAGCGCCCGGGCCGGTGTCCGGGGCGTGGCCGCCGGGGACGCGGACCGGGCCGCCGATGGGGTCGGTGAGCCGGTACAGGTTGCGCCAGCAGTCCGCGTCGCGGTGCAGGGCGGTGAGGGCCGAGAGTCCGAAGTGGGCGGGGAACCAGCGGCCGTAGAGCCGCTCCAGCGGGCAGCCGTAGGTCAGCAGGGCGACCCGGCGCCGTACCGCGGCCGGCAGCTGCCAGACCGCGGCGGCGGCCAGCACACTGCCCTGGGAGTGGCCGGACAGGACGAGCCGGCCGCCGGTCGCGCCGGTCCACGTCGCCATCCGCCAGGTCAGGTCGGGCACCGCGCGTTCGGCGTAGCAGGGCGGGGCGAAGGGGTGGGCGGCGCGCGGCCAGAAGGTGCCGACGTCCCACAGGATGCCGATGGTGCGCCGCGCCGAGGCGTCCTTGTAGGCGCGGCGGCCCCAGGTGACGAACAGTATGAAGCCGACGCCGACCAGCCAGGAGCCCAGCGCCTGCGCGGTGTCGGCCGCGCCCGCCACGAAGCGGGGCGTTCCGGCGGCGGCCTGGGCGGGGGTGGTGTGGAAGCCGAGGCCGCCGACGAGGGCGACGGCGCCCAGCACCAGGGTGACGGCGCAGGTGACGCCGACGACGCGGGGCGCCTCGTCGGTGAGGGCGGCCAGCGCGCGGACGCGGGCGATGCGGTGGGTGCGCGCGGGGTCCGGCGGATCGTCCGGGTAGTCGCGCGCCACGGCGGCTTCCCCCGCACGGGCCAGTCGGCGGGCGCGCAGGGCGAGCCGGGCGGCGAGCACGAGCAGCACGACGAGCAGCGGCGGGATGACGGAGGCCTGCCAGGTCAGCAGGACCGGCGGGCCGGGTATGGACGTGGCGTCGCCGTCCAGCCAGTCGGCGACCCGTTGCGCGACCCCGCCGGTCATCACGCCGCCGAGGGCGCAGGCCAGCAGGGCGACCGCCGGGCCGCCGAGGCCGCGCAGGGCGGCGCGGGGGTCGGGGAGCGTGCGGTACAGGGCGAGCGAGGCGAGGCTCAGGGCGATCACGAGGAGGCCCTGGACCAGGGTGACGGAGCCGAAGGCGGCGTCCGCGGCGAGGCGGCCCGTGGCGTACCAGGCGGGGCGCGCCCAGCCTGCGTAGAGGGCGGCGCACAACAGGAGGAGCAGGGCCCCGAGCGGGAGGCCGCGCACGAGGTGGCGGTCGAGCCGCCGGTCGAGGCGGTTCTCGCTGCGCCCCCGGCGGCAGACCGCGCCCACGACGAGGGCCGCGGTGGCCACCAGCGAGGCCTGGAGCAGCCAGCCGAGCAGGTCGAGGACCGCGGGGCCGCCGGGACGGCGGTCGAAGTGTGCGGCGGGGACGGCGAGCGCCGCGGCCACGGTCAGCAGGCCGACGGCGGTGTGCGCGGCGCGCAGCCGGGCCACCAGGCGGCGTCCGTACCAGAAGCCGGGTCGGCTCAGGGCCCCGTCGGTGCTCTCCCCTTCCGGTTCGGGCGCGGAAGAACCGTGGTGCAGGGGCTGTTGGGACTCGTAGGCGCTCCAGGTGCGGTGGGAGAGGTACCACAGGAGGCCGGTGAGGGCGGTGGGGACGACGGCGGCCAGGGCGAGGCGGCGGCCGGGTGTGCTCCACCAGCCGGCGCCGGGGGCCAGGAAGCCGAGCCAGGAGTGGCGTGCGGCGCACGCGCGCGTTCCCGCGCACTGCCAGGCGGCGAGGTCCAGCGCGACCTCGCAGGCGGCGGCGGTGAACAGCACCGTGAGGGTCAGGCCGGTGAGCCTGACCAGCAGTCCGTACAGGCGGACGGTGCGGGGGCGGCCGCGGGTGGTGGGGCGCATCCAGTGGGCGAGGTTGACGACCATGAACGGCAGCAGCAACAGCCACAGGGCACGGCTGCCGTCGCCGGAGGTGAGGTTGCACCAGACGTAGGCCTCGGGCACCGGACCGTCGCGGTGGCCCTCGGGCCGCGACTCGGCGTCCGCGTCGGCGGCGCGCCGGTAGAGGGCGGCGGTGTCGTCCCCGAAGACCCGGACCGTGTGCGGGTCGTCCAGCATCTCCTGGGGTGTGGTGCCGCCGACTCCGTGGACCAGGAGTTCCAGGGCGGGTCGCGGCACGCGGGCCGGTGTCGGCGGGCGGTCGGCCGCGTGGTCCGCCGGGTGGTCTCCGGCCGGCCGGTCCGCCTGGAGGTTCCGCTCTGCGCGTTTCACCACCCGCACCCCCGTGGCCGTGCCGTCGCCCGTGTTCTCGCGGGAACAGGATGCTCGATGGTGACGTGCGCCACACATGCAGCCGGGGGAAAGCGCCCGATCCGGTGACGTCCGCCGCGCGCCGGGCGTGTCGCGCGGTGCTCCGGAGGGCGGCGGGTGCGTGTCGGGCGGGCGGTGCCGCGGTGTCCGGCGCCCCGTGAAAGGATGGGGCGCCCGTGTGGCACCGCCCGTGACGAGCCCTTCGTCGCGGCTGGCGTCGCCGGGCGTGTCGGGCGGCTTGAGGCGAAAGGAACCGGAGCACACGTGAGTGAGAATCAGAACCTCCTCGCGGAGCAGCGGCGGGCCCTGATCCTGGACGAGGTCCGGCGCCGCGGCGGGGTCCGGGTCAACGAACTGACGCGCAAGCTCGGCGTGTCGGACATGACGGTCCGCCGCGACCTGGACGCGCTGGCCCGGCAGGGCATGCTGGAGAAGGTGCACGGCGGCGCGGTCCCGGTGGTGGAGGCCAGCACGCACGAGCCGGGCTTCGAGGCCAAGTCGGGTCTGGAGCTGACGGCCAAGGAGGACATCGCGCGGGCGGCGGCCCAACTGGTCGCACCGGGCTCGGCGATCGCGCTCTCGGGCGGTACGACGACGTACGCGCTGGCCCATCGTCTGGTGGACGTGCCGGATCTGACGGTGGTCACCAACTCGGTGCGGGTCGCGGACGTCTTCCACACCGCGCAGCGCGCCTCCGGCCAGCGGCAGGACTCGGCGACGGTGGTGCTGACCGGCGGGGTGCGCACCCCGTCCGACTCGCTGGTCGGGCCGGTGGCGGACCAGGCGATCGCCGCCCTCCACTTCGACGTGCTGTTCCTCGGAGTGCACGGGATATCGGCCGAGGCCGGGCTGTCGACGCCGAACCTCGCCGAGGCGGAGACCAACCGGCGTCTGGTGCAGTCCGCACGGCGGGTCGTGGTGGTCGCCGACCACACCAAGTGGGGCGTGGTGGGCCTGAGTTCCTTCGCCTCACTGGACCGGATCGACACCCTCGTCACGGACGCGGGACTGCCGCCGGAGGCGCGCGCCGAGGTCGCGGAGCATCTGCGGCTGGTGGTGGCCGGGGAGAGCGGGGAGTCCGGGGAGCCGGGGCACACGCCGGACGCCTGAGCGTCCGCCGGCACCGGGGCGCGGTGCCGGCCCGTCAGACCGCCGGCCCCGGAGCACCTGCCGGGCCCGACGGACCGGCCTCTGGACACGGCCGCCTGACGGCACCCGCACGGCGGTCTTCGGACCGTTCGTCGCGGCGGCCGGGCCGGCTCGCCCGGGTCAGACCGGCCAGGCCCCCGTGGCCAGGAACGACTCGATCGCCGCCGTGTACGGCGCGGCGTCCAGCCCCTGTTCGGCCAGCCACGCGTCGGAGTAGTACTTGTCGAGGTAGCGGTCCCCCGGGTCGCACAGCAGCGTCACCACGCTGCCCCGGCGGCCCTGCGCCACCATCTCCGCGACGATCTTCAGCGCGCTCCACAGACCGGTGCCGGTGGAGCCGCCCGCCTTGCGGCCGATGGCCCCCTCCAGGGCGCGGACGGCGGCCACGGCGGCGGCGTCCGGCACCTTCATCATCCGGTCGATCGCCCCGGGCACGAAGCTCGGCTCCATCCGCGGCCGGCCGATGCCCTCGATGCGCGAGCCGCAGTCGCAGGAGACGTCCGGGTCGCCGGTGGTCCAGCCGTCGAAGAAGCAGGAGTTGTCCGGGTCGGCGACACAGATGCGGGTGTCGTACTGCATGTAGTGGACGTAGCGCGCGAGGGTCGCCGAGGTGCCTCCGGTGCCCGCGGTGGCGACGATCCACGCCGGTTCGGGGAAGCGCTCCAGTTCGAGCTGGCGGAAGATGGACTCGGCGATGTTGTTGTTGCCGCGCCAGTCCGTGGCCCGCTCGGCGTAGGTGAACTGGTCCATGTAGTGGCCGCCGGTCTCCACCGCGAGCCGGGCGGAGGCCTCGTACATGGTGCGCGGGTCGTCCACGAAGTGGCAGCGGCCGCCGTGGAACTCGATCAGACGGCACTTCTCGGCGCTGGTCGTGCGCGGCATCACCGCGATGAACGGCACCCCGATCAGCTTGGCGAAGTACGCCTCGGAGACGGCCGTCGAGCCGCTGGACGCCTCGATCACGGGGCGGTCCGGCCGGACCCAGCCGTTGCACAGGCCGTACAGGAAGAGCGAGCGCGCCAGGCGGTGCTTGAGGCTGCCGGTGGGGTGGGTCGACTCGTCCTTCAGATAGAGGTCGATGCCCCACTCCTCGGGCAGCGGAAAGCGCAGCAGGTGGGTGTCGGCGGACCGGTTGGCGTCGGCCTGGACCTTGCGGACCGCCTCTTTGAGCCAGTTCCGGTAGCCGGTGTCGCTGCGGTCGACGTCGAGGGTGTCGCCGGTCCGGCGCTGCTCGGTGGTGCTCACGGCGGGACTCCTAACGGTGGGCGCCGACGGCGTGTCGCGCGGCCGGACGTCCTCGATGATAGACACCTTCCGCAAGCTTCTCACCTGCATAAACGCCTCTTTGAGCGGCCCAAAGGCAGCCCTGGGGCGCGGCACGCCAGAGCGCGTGCGGGGCTCATTCGCCGCATGGGCGGGGGCGCGTTCGCGCGGGTGCTCCGTGCGCCGTTCGAAAGCGCCCCACGTCTACTGGTGCCGGGCGCGGAAGCGGGGCAGACTGCACCGCGCGGGGACGGAGAGCCGTACGGGATGCGCGGAAGATCCCGTACGGACGGCGGCGGCCCGTGAACCGGGCCGGACAGCAGCCGGCGGCGCGTGCAAGGGGGCGGGCGGGGATGGCGGAACCGGAGTTCACGGCCACGGGCGTGCGGATCGCCAGGCGACTGCGCTCCCTCACCCGGGCCGGACGGGTCCGGATCAGCGACGGCAGGCTGGAGCTGCTCACCAGCTACGGCACGGTGATCGACAGCGCGCCGGTGAGCGCGGTGCGGGCGTCCAGGCCCTGGCTCGGCCCGGACGGCCGGGCGCGCGCCGACCTCGCCGGCACCCGGTACCTGCTGACCCTCAGCGACCGCGACCCCGCCCCCGGCGAGCCGGGGCCGCCCGCGGCGCGCCGGTTCGTCGAGGCCGTCCGCAGGGCCGCGGGGCGCGGCGGCTGAGCCGTCGGGAAGGTGGCGCGAAGTTGCGGTGCCGAACCCCTTGCGCCACGCTGGTCTCACGTCACTCTGGGTTTACCGGCGATAACGCTGCGAACCAGCCCGCCGGCCACGACAGCAGGCGGCAGTGTCATGCAGGCGTCCTGCTGCATCCGAAACGTCGTGTTCTTCCGGACCTCAACGTCGGGGAGTCGCAGCCGTGATCAGTCACCCAAGCAGACACTGCACGGTGGAGCTCCAAGCCCTGCCGTCGCGGATCGGCCAGGTCCGCAGAATCGTATCGGCGCACTTGCGCTACTGGCATCTGGACCCTCTGATAGACCGGGCCGCGCTCGGTGTGACGGAGTTGCTGACCAACGTCCACCAGCACGCCCAGCCCGACAAGTTGTGCACCGTCGAGCTCGAGTTCCTGCTCGACCGGCTCACCGTCTCCGTGCGCGACCACGATCCGCGTCTTCCCGTGGTGGAGGACATGGGCGACATCGCGCCGCTGGCCACCGAAGGTCGGGGACTGGCGATGGTGGCCGCGATGAGCGAGAGCTGGGGCGCGCGCCCGGACGGCGAGGAGGGCAAGGTGGTGTGGTTCACCCTGCCCTCCGCCGCCGCCCCGGTCGCCGCCACGGTGCCGTCGCGGGTGCCGCGACTGGCCGCCGGGGAGCAGCAGCCCGTACGCCGGTTCACGGAGGTCGAACCCGCGCTCGACGGGGCGAGGGCCGCGCCCGTTCCCGCCCGTTCCCCCGTCCCCGGCTGACCGGGGACGAGCCCGAGCGACGCCGTCACCGCCGGATTCCGGCCGGTGGCGGCGTCGGGGCGGTGCGGTGGGGCGCGGCGCCCTGTGCCGCCGTCGTCAGCGGACACCGTTCTTCTCCGCACGGCCGAAGTGCTCTTCCAGCACGGACAGCCGGCGCCAGTACTCGTCCTCGTCGATCTCGCCGGAGGCGAAGCGGCGGCCGAGGACGGCCAGCGGCGAGTCGCCGGCGGGACAGCCGTCCAGACCCCGCCGGGGGCCGCCGGCCGGGCCCGTCCACGGCCCTCCCGCGTCGCGCCGGGTGCGCCGCAGAAGGGTGACGACTCCGGCGATCGCGGCCGCCCAGAACAGCGGGAACAGGAGGACCCACGGGCCGGGGCCGCTCCCGTCCCAGTTCGCCGAGGTCTGCATCTCGCTCGTCTCCTTCGGGAGTTCTCGGGGTGACGGGCCGAGCATGGCCGCCCGCGTGGGTCGAGGTCGTCGTACGGGCAGCGGCAGTGTGCCTACCCCCCGGGGAGTACAGGGGCGCGGCGCAGCTGGCCCTGAAGCGCTTCCGGAAGGGCTCGACTTCTGTACCTACTGGTATGTACTCTGTCCGCATGAGCACGCAGGAGCGATTGATCGAGTCCACGCGCGAACTGCTGTGGGAGCGGGGCTACGTGGGCACCAGCCCGAAGGCGATCCTGGAGCGCGCCGGTGCCGGGCAGGGCAGCATGTACCACCACTTCAAGGGCAAGTCCGACCTGGCCCTGACGGCCATCCGGCGTACCTGCACGGAGCTGCTGGCCACCGCGGACGCCCTGCTGACCGGCCCCGGCACGCCGTATGAGCGCATCGAGGCGTATCTGCGCCGCGAGCGTGACGTGCTGCGCGGCTGTCCGGTCGGCCGGCTGACCATGGACCCGGAGATCGTCGCCAGCGCCGAACTGCGCGCACCGGTGGACGAGACGCTCGACGCCCTGCGCGAGCGGCTGGCGCGGGTCGTGGAGGAGGGCAAGGAGTCCGGCCTGTTCCCGCCCCACCTGGACGGCGAGGAGATCGCGGCGACGGTCCTCGCCACCGTGCAGGGCGGCTATGTGCTGGCCCGGGCCGCCGGCTCCCCCGCCGCCTTCGACACCGGCGTACGGGGACTGCTGTCGCTGCTGCGCCCCGACGCCGACCGTCCGGCCTGAGCGCCGGGGAAGGGACCTTCACGTGCACGCGACGCAGTACGAGCTGACCCTGCCCGCCGATTACGACATGGGGATCGTCCGGGACCGCGTCGAGCGGATCGGGCACGCGCTCGACGACTGGGACGGCCTCGGCGTCAAGGCGTACCTGATGCGCGAGCGCGGGGTGCACGGCTCTCCGGTCAGCCAGTACGCGCCGTTCTACCTGTGGAACACGACGGAGGGCATGAACTCCTTCCTGTGGGGCGGTCCCTTCCAGGGGCTGGTGGGCGATTTCGGCCGGCCCGTGGTGCGGCAGTGGACGGGGCTGGCGCACGAGGCCGGCGACGCCGCGGAGTCGGCCCCCGTGGTCGCCGTACGGCAGCGGGTGCCCGTCCCGGAGGGCGTGGTGCTGGCCGAGTTCATGGACGAGGCGGTGCGCGAGAACGGGCGGCTGGCCGGGCGGGACGGCGCGGTGCTCGCGGCGACCGCGGTGGACACGAGCCGCTGGGAGCTGGTGCGCTTCTCCCTGTGGGCGCGGGAGACGCCGGACGCGGACGGCGAGGTGTTCCAGGTCCTGCACCTGTCGGCGCCCGGCCGCACGTCACTGCCCACGGGCCGGCAGTGGTGAGCGCCGTCCGCACCGTGCTCGGCGATGTCGCGCCGGCCGAACTCGGGGTGACCGACGCGCACGACCACCTCTTCTTCCGCAGCCCCCGGCTGCCCGGCCAGGAACTGGACGACGTGCGGGCCGCCGGCTCGGAGCTGGCCGCGTTCCGCGCGGCGGGCGGGTCGGCCGTCGTGCAGTGGACGCCGTACGGGCTGGGCCGCCGGGCCGCGGAGTTGCCGCCGCTGTCCCGGGCCGTCGGGGTGCACGTGGTGTGCGCGACGGGACTGCACCAGGACGTCCACTACGACGCGGACACGCTGGCAGCGGTGCGCGGGAGGCTCGCGGACGTCTTCGTCACCGAACTCACCGAGGGGATCGGCGACACCGGCGTGCGGGCCGGGCTCGTCAAGGTCGCCGGCGGCTTCCACGGCCTCGACGCGCACGCCCGCTGGACGATGACCGCCGCGGCCGAGGCCCACCACGCCACCGGTGCGCCCGTCGCCGTCCACCTGGAGATGGGCACGGCCGCCCTCGACGTGCTGGACCTGCTGTGCGGCGAGTCCGAGGTGCCGCCGGACCGGGTGATCCTCGGTCATCTGAACCGCTTTCCCGATCCGGTGGCGCACCGCCAGGCGGCCGAGTCGGGCTGTTACCTGGCCTTCGACGGCCCCTCCCGGAGCCACCACGCCACCGACTGGCGGATGCCCCAGGCCGTGCGTGCCCTGGCCGAGGCCGGACACGGCGACCGGCTGCTGCTCGGCGGCGACACGGTGGTCGCCGGCGGCCGGTCGGTCGACGGCGGCCCCGGCATGCCGTACCTGCTGCGCCGCATCCGCCCGCGGCTGGCGGCGGAACTGGGCACGGACCTGGTGGACCGCGTCCTCACCGAGAACCCGGCCCGCGCCTTCGCCACGGCCTGGCACTGAGCGCGGGTGCCCTCGCCTCTCCTGACGCGGGCATCCGCGAGCCCCCCGGGCGCGGTGGCGCTCCGCCGGGTGGCTCCGGGCGGCGGGAAGGCAGGAGTCGGGGACCGTCCGCCGGGGCGGGCCCCGGGCGGAGGAGCCCCCCGGCCGTCAGGCGGATGCCGAACCAGGCCTCGGCCGTCAAGCCGATACCGGGCCACCTAGGGGGCGGGCACCGGCCGCGACGGCACGGGCGGGGGCCGGGCTGCCCGGCCCCCGCCCGTCAGGCCAGTGCCCCCAGGGGGTCGTCCAGGACCGGCTGCCAGGCCAGTTCCGCCGCGCCGACCAGGCTGTTGTGGTCCAGGGTGCAGGGGAGGATGGGCACGCCGCCGCTCTGGCCCCACAGGCTGCGGTCGGCGACGACGGCGCGCAGCCGGTCCGGGGCGGCCTCCAGCAGGGTGCGGTGCAGTCCGCCGAGGATGATCCGGTCCGGGTTCAGGATGTTGACCAGACCGGCCAGCCCCAGCCCGAGGCGGTCCACGAGGGTCGCCACGGCCGTCCGGACGGCCGGGTCGTCGAGGTGGCCGCGGATCAGGTCGTCGGCCTGCTTGAGCAGCGACACCTCGGGGCCGGGCGCGCGCCCGGCGGCGGTGAGGAGGGCCAGCGGGTCGGCCTCCACGTCCAGGCAGCCGCGGCTGCCGCAGTGGCAGGGGCGGCCCTCGGGGTTGACGGTGAGGTGCCCGACCTCCAGCGCCAGGCCGGAACTGCCCGTGTGCAGCCGCCCGTCCAGCACCAGCGCGCCGCCCACGCCGCGGTGCCCGGTGGCCACGCACAGCAGGTCGCGGGCGCCGCGTCCGGCGCCGTGCCGGTGCTCGGCGAGCGCGGCGAGGTTGACGTCGTTGGCGGCGAAGGCCGGTCCGCCGATCCCGGCGGCGCGCACGCACTCGGCGAAGATCCGCCGTACGGGAGCGCCGACCGGCCAGGCAAGGTGCAGCGGGTTGAGTGCGGTGCCGTCCGGTTCGGCGACCGCGGACGGCACGGCGAGTCCGGCGCCGACGCAGCGCCGGCCGGTCGCGCGCAGCAGCTCCGCGCCGGCCTCGACGACCGAGCCGAGCACCTTGGCCGGGTCGGCGTCCACGGTCTCGCAGCCGGGCGCGGTGGCCACGATCCGGCCGCCGAGGCCGACCAGGGCGGCGCGGAAGCCGTCGGCGTGCACCTGGGCGGCGAGGGCGACGGGTCCGTCCTCGGCGACCGAGAGGCGGTGCGAGGGCCGGCCCTGCGAACCGGCCGCGGCGGCCGGCCGGGGGTCCACCCGGATCAGCCCGAGCGCCTCCAGTTCGGCGGCCACCGCCCCGGCCGTCGCCCGGGTCACCCCCAGCTCCGCGGTGAGCACGGCCCGAGTCGGGGCCCGCCCGGTGTGCACCAGCTCCAACGCGGGTCCGAGCGCGCCACGCCCCCGGTCCAGCCGCGTCCTCGAGGTGGTCCCTTCCCCCGCCGTCCGGGGGTCAGCCTTGCCGCTCATGAGGGGGAGTCTCCCATGATCCGTGGTCCCGGCCGTCCGGAGACCGGCCCGGTTCAGGCCCGCTGTCCGCTCCGTCCCCCTCCGGGCGCGGGGGCCGGCAGGCCGCTCACCCGCAGCGTGACGTTCAGCCGCCCGGTCAGCCCCAACTCGCCCGGCGCGGTGCCCGCGTGAACGCGCGGCACACCGTGGTAGGCGAACCGGGAGGGGCCGCCGAAGACGAACAGGTCGCCGCTGCGCAGCTCGACGTCCGTCCACGGCCGGGTACGCGTCGCGGTGTTGCCGAAGCGGAAGACGCAGGTGTCGCCGAGGCTGAGCGACACCACCGGCGCGGAAGACCTCTCGTCGGCGTCGCGGTGCATGCCCATACGCGCGTCGGCGTCGTAGAAGTTGATCAGCGCGACGTCGTACGCCGCCTTCCGCGCCGCCTCCGGTCCGAGGGCGTCGGTCACCGCCCGCCGCCCCAGCTCGCCCAGCCAGGCGGGAAACGGTTTCACCGGTGCGCCGTCGCCGTCGGCGACCGTGCGGGCGTAGGCGTACGGGTACCAGTGCCAGCCCAGGCAGACCTGCCGGGCGGTCATCGTGCCGCCGCCGGGGGTGCGCACCGTGCGCAGGCCGGCCGGCGGGCGGGCCCACCGACGGCAGGCGTCCAGCAGCTCGCGCTGGCGCGCCGGGTCCAGCCAGTCGGGGAGGTGCACCGCGCCCGGCGCGATCTCGGCCCGGCGGCGGGGGAACAGCTCGGCGTCCATGCCCCCATCCTGCCCCGGCCATCCTGATCTGCGGCTCGGCTAGCCTGGACGGACGATGAACGACCGTATGACGACCCCCTGGGGCGAGCCGGCGCTGTCCCGGTTCCCCGTGGACCCGCGTGACCGGCTGCGTGCCTGGGACGCCTCCGACGAGTACCTCCTGCGGCACCTCGCCGAGCAGGCCATCGACCTGTCCGGGACGGTCGTGGTCGTCGGGGACCGGTGGGGCGCGCTGGTCACGGCGCTGGCGGCGCACGGGCCGACGCAGATCACCGACTCCTACCTCGGGCAGGAGGCGACCCGGCTCAACCTCGCCCGCAACGGCGCCGAGCCCGGCGCGGTGCGGCTGCTCACCACGCAGGACCCGTCGCCGGACCGGATCGACGTGCTCCTGGTGCGGGTGCCCAAGAGCCTGGCGCTGCTGGAGGACCAGCTGCTGCGGCTGGCGCCCGCCGTGCACGAGGGCACGGTCGTCGTGGGCACGGGCATGGTGAAGGAGATCCACACCTCGACGCTGACGCTGTTCGAGCGGATCCTCGGTCCGACCCGGACCTCGCTCGCCGAGCGCAAGGCCCGGCTGATCCTGTGCACCCCCGCCCCGTCCCTGGAGCGGCCCGCCAACCCGTGGCCGTACACCTACACGTTGCCCGGCGGGATCGGCGCGGTCTCCGGCCGGACCGTCGTCAACCACGCCGGGGTGTTCTGCGCGGACCGGCTCGACATCGGCACCCGCTTCCTCCTCCGGCACCTGCCGGACGGCCGAGGCGCGCGGCGGGTGGTGGACCTCGGCTGCGGCAACGGCGTGGTGGGCACGGCGATGGGGCTGGCGCACCCGGAGGCCGAAGTGCTGTTCACCGACGAGTCGTTCCAGGCGGTGGCCTCGGCCGAGGCGACGCACAAGGCGAACGGGGTGCCGGGGCACGCCGAGTTCCGGGTCGGCGACGGGTTGTCCGGAGTGCCGGACGGCAGCGTGGACCTGGTGCTCAACAACCCGCCGTTCCACTCCCACCAGGCGACGACCGATGCGACGGCATGGCGGATGTTCACCGGGGCGCGGCGCGCGCTGCGCCCCGGCGGCTCGCTGTGGGTGGTCGGCAACCGGCACCTGGGCTACCACCTGAAGCTGCGCCGGCTGTTCGGCAACAGCGAACTGGTGGCGAGCGACCCGAAGTTCGTGCTGCTGCGGGCGGTCAAGCGGTAGGCGGCGGGCCGGGGTGGACGCCGTGCGGGCGGGCGTCAGCCGGCGGGCGTCAGCCGGCAGCCGTCGCGCGGGGTGCGCCGATCACCACGAGGAGGCGGGTCACCTCCTTCGCCATGGCCTCCCGGCCCACGCCGAGGTACTTGCGGGAGTCGACGGCCTCGGGGTGGGCGGCCAGGAACTCGCGGATCGCGCGGGTCATGGCGATGTTCAGGGCGGTGCCGACGTTGACCTTGGCGATGCCGCCGGTGACGGCCGCGGTCAGCTCGGCGTCGGCGAGGCCCGAGGAGCCGTGCAGGACGAGGGGCACGTCCAGCGCGTCGGCGAGGCGTTTGAGCAGGTCGTGGTCGAGGGCTGCGGTGCGCTCCGTCATGGCGTGGGAGTTGCCGACGGCCACGGCGAGGGCGTCCACTCCTGCGCCGGTGACGAACGCGTGCGCCTCTGCGGGGTCGGTGCGGGCGCCGGGGGCGTGGGCGTCCAGCGGCGGCCGGCCGTCCTTGCCGCCGACCTCGCCCAACTCCGCCTCCAGCCACAGCCCCTGGGCGTGCGCCCATTCGGCGGCGGCCCTGGTCGCGGCGAGGTTCTCCGCGTACGGCAGCCGGGAGGCGTCGTACATGACGGAGCTGAAGCCCGCCTCGGGCGCCTGGCGCAGCAGGTCGTCGCTCTGCACATGATCGAGGTGCAACGCCACGGGCACGGCGGCGCGCCGGGCCGCCTCGACGGCGGCACGGGCCAGGGGCAGCAGCCGTCCGTAGCGGAACCTGACCGCGTTCTCGCTGATCTGGAGGATGACGGGCGTGCCGGCCGCCTCGGCGCCGGCGACGACGGCCTCGACGTGTTCCAGCGTGACGATGTTGAAGGCGGCGACGGCGGAGCGCGCGACGGCGGCGCTGCCGACCAGCTCGCCGGTGGTTGCAAGCGGCACGGCCTGTCCTCTCCGGAGGGGAAGGTGGTGAGGGGCGTCAGGAGGCGAGGAGCACCGAGCGGGTGAAGTGGCGAGGCCGGTCCGGGTGAAGGCCCCGGGCGGCGTCGGCGACGACGCGGGTCCAGCACCCGGGCTGACTTGTCAGCTCGTCCTCGACATGTCTCATCGCACACCCTCCCGTTGCTGATTGTTCTTGCAAGATAGCGACGAGTTTCGAGCACAATCAAGCATTTCGCTCCGTGGTGGGTGCGTTAGGGTCACGGAGACCGAGGAACGGAGGCCGCCCATGTCGCGCGACGCCCGCTGGAAGGCGCTGCTGGAACTGCTCGTGGAGCGCGGCCGGCTGGACGTGGAGGAGGCCGCGACCCGGCTGGAGGTGTCGGCCGCGACGATCCGTCGGGACTTCGACCAGCTCGCCGAACAGCAGATGCTGGTCCGCACCAGGGGCGGCGCCGTCGTGCACGGCGTGTCCTACGAGCTGCCCCTGCGCTACAAGACGGCCCGCCGCGCGGGCGACAAGCAGCGCATCGCCCGCGCGGTCGCGGAACTCGTCGCTCCCGGTGAGGCGGTGGGCCTCACCGGGGGCACCACCACCACGGAAGTGGCCCGCGCCCTGGCGGTGCGCGCCGATCTGACCGCCGGGTCGCCCGCCCTGACCGTGGTCACCAACGCGCTCAACATCGCCAACGAGCTGGCGGTACGACCCCAGTTCAAGATCGTGCTGACCGGTGGGGTGGCGCGCCCGCAGTCGTACGAGCTGATCGGGCCGCTGGCGGACGGGGTGCTGAGCCAGATCACGCTCGACGTGGCGGTGCTCGGCGTGGTCGCCCTGGACGTCACGCACGGCGCGGCGGCGCACGACGAGGCGGAGGCCGCGATCAACCGGCTGCTGTGCGAGCGCGCCGAGCGGGTGGTCGTCGCGGCGGACTCCAGCAAGCTCGGGCGGCGCGCCTTCGCCCGGATCTGCCCGGTGGAGTCCGTCGACACACTGGTCACCGACGGGGCGGCGGACGGGGACGCGGTGCGCAGGTTCGAGGAGGCGGGGGTACGGGTCCTCACGGTGTGAGGCGGGGTCGGCCGGGGGTGCGTGACCGGCGGGAACGGTCAGGTGCGCCAGAAGCCCACGCCGCGGCCGTCGTTGCAGCCGGCGGGTACCGGGCGGTCGTCGGCGGCGGGTCCGCCCAGATGGGCCTTGAGGGCGACGCTCATCAGGGACAGCAGCAGATCGACGTCGGCGGAGGCGTCGAGGCGGATCGTCACCCACGACGAGCCCGGTACGACCCGGACGGCGGCGAAGCGCCTCAGGTCGCCCGCCAGCCGGCGTATCGCCCGGTCGGTCAGGTTGAGGTCGACGTCGCGGTCGGAGTGGAAGTGGGCGATCTCCCCGTACGGCGAGCTGAGCGCCTGCCCGGCGCCGCAGCTCGGCACCACTTCCATCAGGTCGGGCCAGCCGGCCAGTTGGGTGAGGGCGCGCGCGGCGAGCGTCATGCCACCATCATGGCGCGCTCACCGCACGGCCACCGGCGCGTGCGCGAGCCTTGACCGTTCCGTGTCCCGATCCGGTCGGCGCGGCTCCGCCCCGTCCGGAACCGCTCCGTGTCCCCATCCGGTCGGCGCGGCTCCGCCCCGTCCGGAACCGCTCCGTGTCCCCATCCGGTCGGCGCGGCTCCGCCCCGTCCGGCCGCCCGGATCTTTTCCGCGCCGTCACCGCGGCTTCCGATCTCCTCAGGGGGCACACTGGCAGTAGGAGCCCGTCGGTGCACGAGGGGGTGTCGAAGGTGACACGTCGTGCGGGAGTGCGGTGGTGGCGGTGGCGGCGCAATCCGCTCCGGCGGACCAGCGATGTCGTCGAGGCGTGGATCCTGCTCGTCGCCTGGAGCCTGGCCGTGCTGGGCGGGCTGGTGGCGGGACTGCTGACGGCGGGCGCCGTGCAGCAGAGCGCGGACCGCGTCCGGGCGCAGACCCACGCCGTGTCGGCCGTGCTGGCCGGGGAACCGGCGCGGGGAGCCGCCACGCGGCCGGCCGGCGGGTCACTGGTGTGGGGCACCGTGGGCTGGACGGACGCGAGCGGAGTCGCACACACCGGCCGCACCCGGGTGCCCGCCACCGCGGCGCCCGGCACCCGGGTCACGGTGTGGACGAACGAGCGCGGCAACCTCACCTCGCCGCCCGCCTCGCCCGCCGACACCGCCTTCCAGGCCGTGCTGGGCGGCCTGTGGGCCGGTTCGGCCAGCATGGGCCTGGTCATCGGCGGCGCGAAGCTGGCCCGCAACCGCCTCGACCACCACCGCTTCGACCAGTGGGCCGCGGAATGGGCCCGGGTGGACACATGGGGGCGTAAGACGGGCTGACGCGCCGGTGTCCCGGCACCCGCCGGGGGCGCACGATCGCGCCCGTCACCGCGTCGCCTCGCCCACCGTTCCCGGTCGTCGCCGCGGCGCCCGGCCGCCCGGCGCCCGCGCCCGTCGGCGGACCGCCCGCCCCCGACCTCCGCCCCTGGTCACCGCACCCCGCCCCTGCCCCTTGCCCGCTGGTCCGCGCACTCCTAGCCTGACTTTGTGCCGCTCATAAACAAAGTCCGCTCGCACAGTGTCGTGCCGGGCCACTCCCTCACCCGGCTCCGGGTTGCCCTCACCGCCTTCTTCGCCCTCGACGGCTTCGTCTTCGCGGGCTGGGTGGTACGCATCCCTGCCGTCAAGCAGCAGACCCACGCCTCCGCCGGGGCGCTCGGGCTCGCCCTGCTCGGCGTGTCCGCCGGAGCCGTGATCACCATGACCCTCACCGGGCGCCTGTGCCGCCGCTACGGCAGCCACCCGGTCACCGTCGTCTGCGCCGTCCTGCTGTCCCTCAGCGTCGCCCTGCCCCCGCTCACCCACTCGGCCTGGACGCTGGGGGCGGTGCTGCTGGCCTTCGGCGCCTCGTACGGTGGTATCAACGTCGCTTTCAACAGCGCGGCCGTCGATCTGGTGGCCGCGCTGCGGCGGCCGGTGATGCCTACCTTCCACGCCGCCTTCAGTCTGGGCGGCATGGTGGGAGCGGGGCTCGGCGGGCTCGTGGCCGGTTCCCTGTCCCCCACCCGCCATCTGCTGGGCCTCACCCTGATCGGCCTGCTCGTCACGGCCGTCGCCGGCCCCGCCCTGCTGCGCCACCCCGCCCCGACGCCGCCGGACGACGGCCCGGCGAGCGGCGGATCCCGGTCGGCGCAGTCGGATCCGATGCGGGCGGCGGACCCGCCCCGCCCCGACTCCCGCCGCACCCGCGGGCTCGTCGTCGTCCTCGGCCTCATCGCCCTGTGCACCTCCTACGGCGAGGGCGCCATGGCCGACTGGGGCGCCCTGCACTTCCAGCAGGACCTGGAGGCCTCAGCCGGTGTGGCCGCCGCCGGATACTCCTGTTTCGCCCTCGCGATGACCGCCGGACGGCTGACCGGGACGACGCTGCTGGAGCGGCTCGGCCGGTCCCGGACGATCGTGGCCGGCGGTGCCACCGCGGCGGCCGGGATGCTGCTCGGCTCGCTCGCTCCGTCCGTGTGGGCGGCGCTGCTCGGCTTCGCCGTGACCGGGCTCGGACTCGCCAACGTCTTCCCGGTCACCGTGGAACGCGCGGGCGCCCTGGCCGGTCCGAGCGGCGTCGCCGTGGCCTCCACGCTCGGCTACGGCGGCATGCTGCTCGGGCCCCCGGCCATCGGGTTCATGGCCGACTGGCTCACCCTGCCGGCCGCGCTCACCAGCGTCGCCGTCCTGGCCGCGGTCGCCGCCGCGATCGGCTTCGCGACCCGGCGGTCGGCGTTCGAATGACCGGCGTACAAGCAGACACGGCCGCGCACCGGCGGACCGTGCCGGCGCGTGCGAGGCCAGCCCGACGGACCGGCCGTCGGGGCACCAGGCCGGCGCCGGCCCGACTTCCGCCGCGGACGTCCGAGCGGCGCCGGCCGTGGAGGTGACAGGCACCGGTCGGAAGGCGCGCGAGCCGCCGGTCAGCCGGCGGGCGCCGCGCTCCCGCCGCTCTCCTCGTAGACCTTCGCGTCGGACGGGGCCGGGCGTTCGACGCGGCAGACCAGGGAGTCGTTCACGACGTCGGCCACGATGGTGTCCCCGGGGTCGGCCGCGCCGCTCAGCAACAGGGACGCGATGCGGTTGTCCAGTTCCGTCTGGATGGTGCGGCGCAGCGGGCGGGCGCCGAACTCGGGCTGGTGACCGTGGGCGACGAGGAGCTTCTTCGCCGCGTCGGTGACCTCCAGCTCCAGCCCCTGCGCGCGCACCCGGCGGCGGCTGTTGTCCAGCAGCAGGTCCACGATCCGGTTCAGCTCGTCCTCGCCGAGGCCGTGGAAGATGATGATGTCGTCGATGCGGTTCAGGAACTCGGGCAGGAACCTGCCGCGCAGGTCCTCCATCAGCTGGTCCTTGATGTCGGCGACGTCGCCGTGGTGGGCGAGGATGCGCTGCGCGCCGATGTTGGAGGTCATCACGACCACGGTGTTGCGGAAGTCGACCGTGCGGCCCTGCGCGTCGGTGAGCCGTCCGTCGTCCAGGACCTGGAGCAGGGCGTTGAAGACGTCCGGGTGGGCCTTCTCGACCTCGTCGAACAGCAGCACGCTGTAGGGCTGGCGGCGGACCTTCTCGGTCAGCTGGCCCGCCTCCTCGTGGCCGACGTAGCCGGGCGGGGCGCCGACCAGCCGGGAGACGGTGTGCTTCTCCTGGAACTCGCTCATGTCGAAGCGGACCAGGCGGTTCTCGTCGCCGAAGAGCAGCGCCGCGAGCGCCTTGGCCAGTTCGGTCTTGCCGACGCCGGTCGGGCCGAGGAACAGGAAGGAGCCGACGGGACGGTTCGGGTCGCCCATGCCGGCCCGGCTGCGGCGCACCGCCTGCGCGATGGCGGTGACGGCCTCGTCCTGCCCGACCACCCTGTCGTGCAGCGCCTCCTCCAGCTTCAGCAGCCGTTCCCGCTCGCTCTCGGTCAGCTGGGAGACGGGGATGCCGGTGCGCCGGGACAGCACGTCGGCGATGTCGTCGACGGTCACCTCCAGCACGCCCTCGCGCCGCTCGGCCAGCCCCGCCAGTTCGTCCTCCACCTCCACGATCCGGTCCTTGAGCTCGCTGGCCCGCTCGAAGTCCTCGGCGGCGACGGCCTGGTCCTTCTCGCGGCGCAGCTTGGCCAGCCGGTCCTCACGCTCGGCGACCTCGGTGGAGCGGCCGAGCGAGCGCAGCCGGACCCGGGCGCCGGCCTGGTCGAGCAGGTCGATCGCCTTGTCGGGCAGGAACCGGTCGGAAATGTAGCGGTCGGACAGCTCGGCCGCGGCGACTAGGGCGTCGTCGCTGTAGCGGACCTGGTGGTGGGCCTCGTAGGAGTCGCGCAGGCCCTCCAGGATCTGCACGGTCTCCTCGACGCTCGGCTCGGGCACCATGACGGGCTGGAAGCGGCGTTCCAGGGCGGCGTCCTTCTCCACGTAGCGCCGGTACTCGTCCAGCGTGGTGGCTCCGACGACGTGGAGTTCGCCGCGGGCCAGGGCCGGTTTGAGGATGTTGCCGGCGTCCATGGAGCCCTCACCGGTGGCGCCGGCGCCGACGACGGTGTGCAGCTCGTCCAGGAAGAGGATGGTCGACTCGGAGGCGGCCTTCACCTCGTCGATGACGTTCTTCAGCCGCTCCTCGAACTGGCCGCGGTACTGGGCGCCGGCCACGAGCCCGGTCAGGTCGAGGGCGACGACCCGCTTGTCCGCCAGCGTCTTCGGCACGTCCCCGGCGATGATCCGCTGGGCGAGGCCCTCGACGATGGCGGTCTTGCCGACGCCCGGCTCGCCGATCAGGACGGGGTTGTTCTTGGAGCGGCGGGAGAGGATCTCCACCGTCTGCTCGATCTCCAGCGCCCGGCCGACCACCGGGTCCAGCTTCCCGTCGCGCGCCTCTTCGGTGAGGTCGCGGCCGTACTGGTCGAGGGTCGGGGTGTCGCTGGGCTTCTCGCCGCCGGGCGCGGTCTCGCCGCGGGCCGCCTCCTCGGCGCTGCGGCGCAGCCGCTCGGTCTCCAGGCCGTGCGAGGCGAGCACGCGGCCCGCCGCCGTGCCCGGGGTGTCCAGCAGCGCGCCGAGCAGGTGTTCGGGGCCGATGTACGACACTCCGGCGGCCCGGGAGCGTTCGTAGGCGCGCAGCAGCACTCGCTTGGCGGCGGGGGTCAGGCCGGGCTCGGCGGAGGGGGTGCCGCTCTCGCCGGGCAGCGCGGCGGCGAGGTCGGCGCCGAGCCGCTCGGGGTCGGCGCCCGCCTGGGTGAGCAGTCCGCAGGTGGGCTCCACCTGGGTGCAGGCCCACAGCAGGTGCTCGGTGTCCAGGTCGGAGCTGCCGTCCTCGGCGGCCCGCCGGGTAGCGGTGTTGATCAGCTCGCGCGCGGAATCGGTCAGCAGCCGGCCGATGGGCACCCGCTGCACCTGGGGCGGCGAGGCGCCCGGCGTCATGCCGAAGAAGCGGTTGAGGATCTCGGAGAACGGGTCCTGGCCGCCGAATGAGGCGCCGAAGGGGGACATCGTCATGGTCGCCGTCCGCAGCGTGGGGAACGTGAGTCATCCCCCAGCCCACCTCGTCCGGCGCGCCGCCGCAACGCGACATACGCCGGCCCGGTGCGGGAGCGACACGAACGGCGGCTCCGCCGGGGCGGGACGGCCGTTCGCTCCGCGGGCGGACCGGTCCGCTCTTCGGTGCCCACCGGGCTGCCCCGTCCGCCGTGCCGCAGGTCGGCCGTCCCGCAGGACGGAATCCCTCTGCCCCCAAGGCCGCCCCCTCGGGCAGACTCCGTGGAATGAAGACTGCCGAGTTCCTTGACGTGCTCGACCGGGAGGGGCGGCTGCTGGCCGCGGCCGCCGAGGCGGCGGGCACCGACGCCGAGGTGCCGACCTGCCCCGGGTGGCGGGTGCGGGACCTGCTGGCGCACACGGGCGCCGTGCACGAGTGGGCCGCCGCCTTCGTCGCCGACGGGCACACGTCCCCGCTCGCCCTCGGCGAAGCGCCCCGGCTCGACGGCCCCGAGCTGGTGGCCTGGTACCGCGACGCCCACCGCCGGCTGGTGCGGACCCTGGCCGAGGCGCCCGCCGAGGTGGAGTGCTGGACCTTCCATCCCGCACCCCAGTCACCGCCCACGTCCCTGGCCTTCTGGACCCGGCGGCAGGCGCACGAGACGACCGTTCACCGCTTCGACGCCGAGTCCGCACGCGGCGGCGCCCCCACGGCGATCGACGCCGGCTTCGCCGTCGACGGCGTGGACGAACTGCTGCGCGGCTTCCACGCCCGCCCCAGGAGCCGGGTCCGCGTCCCCGAGCCGCGCGTCCTGCGGGTGCGCGCGACGGACGCCGGGGAGGCGGACGAGGCGGTGTGGACCGTACGGCTGACGGACGGGCCCCCGGTCACGGTGCGGGACGCGGCCGGTGCGGTGGACGCCGAACTCTCCGGCCCGGCGGACCGGTTGTACCTGGCGCTGTGGAACCGGGGGCCGGTGCCGAGCGTGACGGGCGACGCGTCGCTGGCCGCACTGTGGCGGGAGACGTCGGCGATCACCTGAACCGCCGGGCACGCCGAAGCCCGGCCCCGCGCGGATCCCCTCCCGGCGGGTCGGCACGGTGCGCCCCGCCGGGCCTCACCCCAGCCAGCCCGGCCGGACCAGGCCCGACTCGAAGGCGAGCACGACCAGTTGGGCCCGGTCGCGGGCGCCGAGCTTCACCATGGTGCGGCTGACGTGGGTCTTGGCGGTGAGGGGGCTGACGACCAGGCGGCGGGCGATCTCCTCGTTGGACATACCGATGCCGACCAGGGCCATGACCTCGCGTTCGCGCTCGGTGAGCCGGGCAAGGGCGTCGGCCGCCGCGGGCTCCTTGGACCGGGCCGCGAACTCGGCGATCAGCCGGCGGGTGACGCCGGGCGACAGCAGGGCGTCACCGGCGACCACAGCCCGCACCGCGCGCAGGAGTTCGTCCGGTTCGGTGTCCTTGACCAGGAAGCCGGAGGCGCCCGAGCGGATCGCCTCGAAGACGTACTCGTCCAGTTCGAAGGTGGTGAGCATGACCACCTTGACGTCCGCCAGGCCGGAGTCGCCGGTGATGCCCTGGGTGGCGGCCAGGCCGTCCAGCACCGGCATGCGGATGTCCATCAGCACGACGTCCGGGCGCAGTTCGCGCACCCGGCGCAGGGCCTCCGCCCCGTCGGCGGCCTCCCCGGCCACCTCGATGTCCGGCTGTGCGTCGAGCAGCGCCCGGAACCCGGCCCGGACCAGCGACTGGTCGTCGGCGAGCAGCACGCGGATCACCGGTCGTCCTCCTCGGTCGTCAGGGGCAGTACGGCGAGCACCCGCCAGCCGCCGTCGGGGCGCGCTCCGGCCTCGATGGCGCCGCCGAGCGCGGCGGCCCTCTCCCGCATCCCGGCCAGTCCGTTGCCGCTGCCGCCCGCGTCCGCGCCGGTGGCCGGTCCGTCGTCGTCGATCCGCAGCCGCAGGGCGCCGCCGTCGTGGCCGAGGCGCACGCGCGCGTGCCGTGAGCCGGAGTGCCGTACGACGTTGGTGAGGGCTTCCTGGACGATGCGGAAGGCGGCCAGGTCGGTGCCGGGCGGCAGCGGGGGCGGGGTCCCGTCGACCTCGACGGCGAGTCCGGCGGCGGCCGCCTGGTCGACCAGTTCGGGCAGCCAGCCGAGGCCGGGCGCCGGGGCGCGCGGGGCGTCGCCGGGGGTGCGCAGGGTCTCGAGCACCTGGCGCACCTCACCGAGCGCCTCCTTGCTGGCGGCCCGGATGGCGGTGAGCGCCGTACGGGCCTGTTCCGGGTCGCTGTCCAGCAGGGCGAGGCCGGTGCCGGCCTGGACGTTGATGACGGAGATGCTGTGCGCGAGGACGTCGTGGAGTTCACGGGCGATGCGCAGCCGTTCCTCGTCGGCGCGCCGCCGGGCCGCCTGGGCGCGCTCGGCGCGATCCCGGGCCCACTGCTCGCGTCGGGCGCGGGCCAGTTCGGACAGGGCGACGACGGCCACCACCCAGGTGGCGACGACGAGTTGCTGTCCCCAGGAGGAGGGTCCGTCCCCGGGCGGCGGCAGCCACCGGTAGAGCCAGAGCACGATGAGCGCGTTGCCGGCCCACAGCGCGCCCACGGACGTCCAGGCGGCGCGGCGGCACCCGGCGACGACGGCGCCGAAGCAGGCCACGGCGACGGCCGCGAACACCGGTCCGTAGGGGTAACCGGCGGCGAGGTAGGCCAGGGTGGCCGCCGCGGTGCCGTACGCCACGGGCCGGGTGCCGGTGCCGCCACAGCAGCGGTACGCAGGCCAGGAGCAGCAGTGCGTACGCGGCGCCGTCCAGCGGCTCGCGATGGCCGTGCCGGCCGTGGGCCGCGAAGTGGGAGCCGGCGAGCACGAGGGCGGTGCAGAGCGCGGTGGAGGGCCAGGGCAGGTGCGGGCGCCCCGGCCGGAGCCCGCCCGTGCGCGGCCTTCCGGTTCCCCGTCCGTCGTCCTGCCGGCCCGGCGGCTCCTCCCCCGTCCCGTGCCACCACGGCGGCGTGTGCCGCCGCCACCGCGGCGGGCCGCCCGGGACCGCGCACTGCTCTTCCATGCCCGCCACGCTGGACCGGCCGCCCGGCCCGCGCGTCAGCCCGGCGAGGTGATCACCCGTACTCCCGGGGAAGTACGGCGGCCGAGGCGGCGTGGGGCCGTGTCCCCCGCTCACGGCCGTCCCGGCGGCGGGCGGGGCGGCCGGTCAGGGCTCAAGCCCCACCCCGTGGGCGAGCCGGACCGCCGCGTGCCGGAAGAACGGCTCGCGGTCCTCCACCACCCGGTTGAACTGCCCGAACAGCTCGAACCCGACGAGCCCGTACAGCTGCGCCCAGGCGGCGACGAGCGCCGTCACGATCTCGGGAGGCAGGTCGGGGGCGAGGTCGGCGGTCATCCGCCCGGCCTCCCGGCGCAGTTCGGCGGGAAGCTCGGGACCGCTCAGCCGGCCCTGCTCGTGGGCGTCGCGGACGATGCCGATGAGCAGGAGACCGACGCGGGCCGCCGCCGGCACGGTGCTCTGCGGGGCGCTGTAGCCGGGCACGGGCGAGCCGTAGATCAGGGCGTACTCGTGCGGATGGGCGAGGCCCCAGCCGCGCACCGCCTCGCAGACGGCGGTCCAGCGCTCCAGGGGCGCGGCGTCGGCGACCGCGTGATGGGCCTGCTCGGCGGCGGCGCCGAGGGAGTCGTAGGCGTCGACGATGAGCGCGGTCAGCAGGTCGTCGCGGCTGGGGAAGTACCGGTACAGCGCGGAGGAGACCATGCCGAGTTCGCGGGCCACGGCGCGCAGCGAGAGCTTGGCGGCGCCCTCGGCGGCCAACTGCCCGCGCGCGGCCTCCTTGATGGCGGTGGTGATCTCCGTCCTGGCCCGGGCGCGGGCTCCCTTGACGGTGTTCGCGGTGTCCATGGGGAGAGTGTTCCACGAATTCGGAGCACCGCACACGTCATGGAGCACCGCACACAAAAGAGAGCACCGCTCTTGCTTTGGAGCGCCGTTCCGCACACACTGGAACCCGGAAGCGAGAGCACCGCTCTCCCGAACCCGTGGGGGTCCTCATGTCGTCGTCGCCGTACTACCTCAAGGGCAGCGCGTTGAGCGTCCGTCTGAACGGCGTCGTCGGGTGGCTGGCCCGGCACGGACTGAGCCTCGCGGGCTCGGCCGAGCTGTCCGTGCGGGGCCGCAAGAGCGGCGAGCTCCAGCGCATCCCGCTCAACCCGCACAGCTACGACGGGGCGCAGTACCTGGTCTCGGCGCGCGGCCACTCCCAGTGGGTGCGCAACATGCGGGCGGCGGGCGGCGGGGAGCTGCGGGTCGGGCGCAAGGTGCGGGAGTTCACCGCGGTGGAGCTTCCCGACGCGGAGAAGCTCCCGGTCCTGCGGACCTATCTGGAGCGGTCGGGCTGGCAGGTCGGCGCGTACTTCCAGGGGGTCACGGCCGCCTCCTCGGACGAGGAGATCAACGCGGTGGCCGTCGACCACCCGGTCTTCCGGATCACGGTCAAGGGCTGAACACGGCGGCGGACGGAGCGCGGACCGAGGGCGACAACGGCCACTGGCAGCGCGCGGCCAGTGGCCGGCCGGGGCCGAGCACGGCCGGGGCGGACCACGGTCAGGAACCGATCGCGGTCAGGGGCCGGTCACGACCGGAAGCCGAGCGCGGCCGGCACGGCCCGGCCGTGCCGGCCGCGCTCAGGAAGCGGCCCCGTCCTCCGCCTCCTCGGCGGGCGGCGCGACCGGCTCCGCGACCCTGCGGTCCATCACGGAAAGCGCCCGCTGCGCCAGCGGGTGGTTGCGGACCAGTTCGCCGAGCGAGGTCGAGCCCTGGGTGATGTCCTTGAACGCCTTCCAGGCGGGGCGGAACCCGGTCAGGGCGGCGTGGAAGAGGCCGGGCCGGCGCTCGAAGACCGCGAGCATCCGCTTGCCGACGGCCATCTCGACGCCGAGCCCCGCCTTGATCGCGAACGCGTAGTTCAGCGCCTGGCGCCGGGCGTCGACCGCGTCGTGCGCCTCGGCGATCCGCACCGCCCACTCCCCCGCGAGCCGGCCCGAGCGCAGCGCGAACGAGATGCCCTCGCGCGTCCACGGCTCCAGCATCCCGGCCGCGTCGCCGCACACCAGCACCCGTCCCCGTGACAGCGGCGAGTCCTCGGCGCGGCAGCGGGTCAGATGCCCGGAGGAGATGCTCGGCTCGAAGCCGGCCAGGCCCAGGCGGGCGATGAAGTCCTCCAAGTACCGCTTGGTGGCGGCGCCTTCGCCGCGGGCCGAGATCACGCCGACGGTCAGCGTGTCGCCCTTGGGGAACACCCAGCCGTAACTGCCGGGGATCGGGCCCCAGTCGATGAGCACCCGCCCCCGCCAGTCCTCGGCGACGGTCTCGGGCACCGGGATCTCCGCCTCCAGGCCGAGGTCCACCTGGTCCAGCTTCACGCCGACGTGGGCGCCTATCCGGCTGGCGCTGCCGTCCGCGCCGACGACCGCCCGCGCGAGGACGGTCTCGCCGCCCTGGAGGACCACGGCGACCGTGCGCCGGTCCGGCACCGCCGAGCCGTGCTGCTCGACCCGGGACACGGTGACGCCGGTGCGCAGTTCGGCGCCGGCCTTCTGCGCGTGCTCGACGAGCTGCTGGTCGAACTCGGGCCGGTTGATCAGGCCGAACAGCATCTGCCGGGAGCGGCGGGTGCGGGTGAAGCGGCCGTTGTTCGAGAAGGTCACCGCGTGCACGCGGTCCTTGAACGGCAGTTCGAAGCCGGGCGGCAGCGAGTCGCGGGACGGGCCGATGATGCCTCCGCCGCACGTCTTGTAGCGCGGCAGTTCCGTCTTCTCCAGCAGCAGCACGCGCCGTCCCGCGACCGCCGCCGCGTAGGCGGCCGAGGCCCCTGCCGGTCCCGCGCCCACCACGACGACGTCCCACACCTGCCGCACGTCGTCTGCCGAAGAGTTGTCGCTGCTCACGATGGTCTACCGCTCCAGATCAAGCCGGCTGCCGCTGCTGTCTCCCGCATCCTACGGCGGTCGGCGACCAGGCCCCCTGTGGGAGGATCGGGAGCGTGGGCGCCCCGGCCGCCGCACGGCGCCCGCACCCACCCGATCATCCGGAAACAGAAGTACCCGAAGTACCGCCGAAGGTACTCACGAGTGCACCATCGCACCCACAAGGAGCGTGCCCATGTCGTCGAATCCGGTCGCCGAGGCCGTCGCCTCCCTGCTGCCCAGGGCCAGGACGGAACTCGCCGAACTGGTGGCCTTCAAGTCGGTGGCGGACTTCGAACAGTATCCGCGCAGCGAGAGCGAGGCCGCCGCCGACTGGATCGCCGACGCGCTGCGCGCCGAGGGCTTCACCGACGTGGCCCTGCTCGACACCCCGGACGGCACCCAGTCGGTGTACGGCTACCTGCCCGGCCCCGAGGGCGCGAAGACCGTGCTCCTGTACGCCCACTACGACGTGCAGCCGCCGCTGGACGAGGCCGCCTGGGTCACCCCGCCGTTCGAGCTGACCGAGCGCGACGGCCGCTGGTACGGGCGCGGCTCCGCCGACTGCAAGGGCGGGGTCATCATGCACCTGCTCGCGCTGCGCGCCCTCAAGGCCGACGGCGGCATACCGGTCGCCGTCAAGATCGTCGTGGAGGGTTCGGAGGAGCAGGGCACCGGCGGTCTCCAGCGCTACGCCGAGCAGCACCCCGAACTGCTCGCGGCCGACACGGTCGTGATCGGCGACGCGGGCAACTTCCGCGTCGGCCTGCCCACCGTCACCTCCACCCTGCGCGGCATGGTCCTGGTCCGGGTCCAGGTCGACACCCTGGCGGGCAACCTGCACTCCGGCCAGTTCGGCGGCGCCGCCCCCGACGCGCTCGCCGCGCTGATCCGCACCCTGGACTCGCTGCGCGCCGAGGACGGCTCCACCACCGTGGACGGCCTGTCCGGCGACGCCGTCTGGTCCGGGCTGCGGTACGACGAGGCACAGTTCCGCGCGGACGCCAAGGTGCTCGACGGGGTCCAGCTGATCGGTTCCGGCGCGGTCGCCGACCGCATCTGGGCCCGCCCGGCCATCACCGTGCTCGGCATCGACTGCCCGCCGGTCGTCGGCGCGACCCCCTCCGTTCAGGCCGGCGCGCGTGCCCTGGTCAACCTGCGGGTGCCGCCGGGCGTCGACACCGGCGAGGCGGCCAAGCTGCTCCAGGCCCATCTGGAGGCGCACACGCCGTGGGGCGCCCGGGTGAGCACCGAGGTGGTCGGCCAGGGCGAGGCCTTCCGCGCCGACACCAGCAGCCCGGCCTACCGGGCGATGGCCGACGCGATGGCCGCCGCCTACCCCGGCGAGGAGATGCAGTACGCGGGCCAGGGCGGCTCCATCCCGCTGTGCAACACCCTCGCCTCGCTCTACCCGGAGGCGGAGATCCTGCTCATCGGTCTGAGCGAGCCCGACGCACAGATCCACGCCGTCAACGAGAGCGTCTCCCCTGAGGAACTGGAGCGGATGTCGGTGGCGGAGGCGCTGTTCCTGCGCAACTACGCGGCCGGCTGAGGCGCGACGGGGGTGACGTACCGAGCCGCTGTCCGCCCTGGAGGCCGGCGAGTCGGGGCGCGCCCGCCCCTGGGGCCGCGGTACGCCCCCACCGCGCCGACGGCGCAGGGGGCACCGCCGGTTCCGCCGACGGGAAGGCGCGGCGTGGCCGACCCGACGAAGGACTGCGCCGGCGCGGCACAATTTCATCAGCCCGCCGAAGGGGCTCGCGGTCTCCACCGCGGACGCCGCCCGCAGCGCGATGATCGCGGGCGCCGGGCACACCCGCTCCGGTGGCGGCGCAGGGCACACCACTCGCTCCGGCCGACGCCACCGGGCACTGCGCAGGCTCCGCCGACGGGACCGGGCGCACCATCGGTTCCGGCAGCGGGTCGGCACGACCCCGCCGGCCCGCCGTGGGACTTCGCCGGCTCCGCCGAAGGCGCCGGGCGCAGCGCGACTGCCGCGGACGCCGGGCGCGCCCGACCGCTCCGCCGGCGGCGCCGGGCGCGTGTCGTCCCTTCGGCGTGGGCGCCGGGCGCCTTGCCGGGGCCGGCGACGGCACCGGGGCCGCCGAGCGGTCGGCGGCCCCACGGGCCGCTCTCCCGTTCCGCAGGCCCGCCGACGGTTCTGCCGTGGGCAGAGGGTCCTCGCCCCGCGCGGGGGGACCTGCCTACGGTCGGGGCATGGACATCGTGGAGATCCTTCCCCGGCTGCATCTGCTGCGCTTCGCCGTCGGTCAGGCCTACCTCTGGCGCGACGGCGACGAGCTGACCCTCGTGGACGCCGGGGCGCGCGGCGCGTGCGTGCCGGTGGTCGAGGCGATCACCTCGCTCGGCGGCGACCCCGCGCGGTTGCGGCGGATCGTGCTGACGCACTTCCACGAGGACCACGCGGACGGGGCGGGCGAACTGGCGGCGGAGACCGGCGCGCAGGTGCTGGCGCACCGGCTGGACGCGCCGGTGGTCCTCGGTGAACTGCCCGGTCCGCCGCCGGTGTTGGAGGGCTGGGAACGCCCCCTGCACGCGACGGCGTCCACCCGGCTGTCCGGTGGGGAGCCGGTCCGCCCGGCCGAGGTCACCGGGCTGTCCGACGGCGACACGGTGGATTTCGGCGGCGGCGCCCGCGTCCTCCACGTCCCGGGTCACACGCACGGCAGCATCGCCCTGCATCTCCCGCGGCGCGGTGTGCTGTTCACCGGCGACACGGTCGCCGCCTCGCCGGTGGACGGCGCGGTCATGCCGGGCGTGTTCAACCTCGACCGGTCCGAGACCCTCGCGTCCTTCCACCGGCTCGCCGCGCTCGACACCGAGGTGGCCTGCTTCGGTCACGGCGACCCGGTGACCGCACGGGCCGGGGCCGTCCTGCGCGAGGCGGCGAGGCGGCATCCGGTACACAGCTGAGCGTGACGCACCGCGGCCGCACGCGCCCCGCCGGTGCCGTACCGGCCGCGGGCACCACACGGCGCCCGCTCAGCCCACCGGCACCCCCGCCTCCAGGTAGAGCGCCGCGCCGCGTTCACGGGCCCGCAGCGCCCAGCGCAGACGCTCGTAGCGGACGGGCGGCAACAGCGTCGCGGCCTCCCGTTCGGTGACGAAGCGGCAGTCGCGCAGTTCGGGTCCGGGCAGCAGCAGCCGTCCGGCCGCCTCGGAGTCCAGCCGGCCGCCGTCGAACAGCAGCCGCAGTCCGCCGTAGCCGGGCGGCCGGGGCGATTCCCAGTCCACGACGAGCAGCCGCGGCACCTCCGCCAGCTGTATCCCGGTCTCCTCGGCGACCTCGCGGACACCGGCGCGGGCCGGTGCCTCCCCGGGCTCCACGACCCCGCCGGGGAACTCCCAGCCGGGCTTGTAGGTGGGATCGACCAGCAGCACCCGGTCCCGCTCGTCGAAGAGCAGCACCCCGGAGGCGACGGTCTCCGCGGTGGGCTCCGGGGTCTGCACGATCTCGCAGGCGGGAACGGTCCCGCTGCCGACCGCCTCGGCGATGCGGACGGCCGTCTCGTACGGTGTCAGGGCGCTGGTGTCGACGACATGGGCGTCGGCGGTGAGCCAGGCGGCGAGGGCTGTGCGGTAGGGCTCGATGTGGTCGTAGGACCACTGGCGTATGCGCAGTTCGCCGTCGGGGAGGTCGGGCGGGACCTCGCGGCCGGCTATCCGCTCACGCAGGATCGTTTCGGCCGGGGCGAGGAGGATGTGGCGGACTTCGATGCGGCGGGCGGCGAGGCCGCCGAAGATCTCGTCACGGTACTCCTGGCGCAGCAGGGTCATGGGCACCACGAGGGTGCCGCCTAGTTCGGCGAGCATGGCCGCGGCCGTGTCGATGACCAGCCGCCGCCAGATCGGCAGGTCCTGGAAGTCGCCGGCTTCGGCGAGGTGCTTGGGCGGCAGCAGGTGTGCGAGTGCGCCGCCGATGACCTCGGGGTCGAAGAGCGTGCTGTTCGGGATCAGCTCGATCAGTTCCCGTGCGGTGGTGGTCTTTCCCGCACCGAACGTGCCGTTGATCCAGACGACGGTCACTGGTCCCCCTCTTCTGTTGGCCCCCTGTGGCTTGCCCGCTCCACCCTGCCACGGAAACCAGCCCCAGTTGAGGCCGCACACAAGAAGGCGCCGGCGCCCCCTGGGGAAGGGGCGCCGACGCCTTCGAGCGCGGACCGCCGAACGGCCGGCTCAGCCGTTCTCGGCCGGGACCGAGCGGTCCCCGGCGGGGCTGTCGTGGTCCACGGTGACGTCCAGGGCGCCCACGGCGTCCTTGGCCTTGGCGTCGTCGGCCGCGGGGCGCCCGGTGGCGTGCGACGGGGAGACGGCGGCGACCACGAAGCCGGTGGCGAGGGAGGCGAGGGCGAGCATGCTGCGCTTCTTCATGCCTGCTCAACGCCGAACCGGGCGATGGGTAACGGCCCCGGCCGAAGCCACCGGGCTCCGCCCCCGCCACCGAAGGCCCCTCCCCGGGAGACCGGGCGGCGCGGCCAGACGGCACCCCGGGGCGGGTCCCGCCGCGGGGCGCCCGGCCGCCGCCCGTCGCATGCACCCGGCCGTCAGGAGCCGCCAGGCGGGTACGGTTCCGGCAACCGCCGCGAGAAGACCGGAAACCCACACCGGCCGGACGGGGCTCAGCCTCCGGCAGCCACCGCGGTCACCGCCCCAGCGCGGCCGCAGACACGCCCCGCCACGGACCAGACCGCCCCGCCACGGGCCAGACCGCCCCGCCACGGGCCAGACCGCCCCGCCACGGGCCAGACCGCCCCGCCACGGGCCAGGCCGCCCCGCCCTCCGGGCGGGATCAGACTTCCGCAACTCCGTACCGCGTCACACCCCGGCGGCAGCCGCCTTCGCCGGGCGCGCCAGTGCGGCGGCCGCCGCGCCCACCAGGCCCGCGTCCGTGCCCATCCGGGCCGGGACCACCTTCAGCCGCCGGACGAAGGAGAGGGTGGCGTAGTCGGTGAGGGCCGTGCGGAGGGGGGCGAAGAGGATCTCCCCCGCCTTGCCCACGCCGCCCCCCACGACTGCGATGTCGATCTCGACCAGAGTCGCCGTCGCGGCGATGCCCGCGGCCAGGGCCCGTGCGGCGCGCTCGAAGGAGGCCACGGCGACCGGGTCCCCTGCGCGCGCCGCGGCGGCCACCGCGGCGGCAGAGGCGTCGCCGTCGGGGCCGGGCCGCCAGCCGTTCTCCAGCGCCCGGCGGGCGATGTTCGGCCCGCTGGCGATCCGCTCCACGCAGCCGCGCGACCCGCACGGGCACGGATCGCCGTCCAGGTCGACGCTGATGTGCCCGATGTGCCCGGCGTTGCCCGTCGGGCCCGGGTGGAGCCGGCCGCCGAGCACGAGACCGCCGCCGACGCCGGTGGACACCACCATGCACAGCGCGTTGTCGTGGCCGCGGGCGGCGCCCTGCCAGTGCTCGGCCGCCGTGATGGCGACCCCGTCGCCGATCAGCTCGACGGGCAGTCCCCCGATCGCCGAGCGGGCCCGCTCCACCAGCGGGTAACCGCGCCAGCCGGCCACGTTGACCGGGCTGACCGTGCCGGCGGAGGCGTCCACGGGCCCGGCACTGCCGATCCCGAGAGCCGCGACCCGCTCCCACAGCGGCGACGCCGTCAGTTCGCCGAGGACGTCCGTCACCGCGCGCATCACGGTGTCGCCGTCCTCCTGCGCGGGCGTCGCGCGCTGCGCACGCACCAGGATGCCGCCGCGGCCGTCCACCAGGGCTGCGGCGATCTTGGTGCCGCCGATGTCGAGCGCGGCCACGAGGTCGGTGTGCATCAGAGTCGGATCTCCCCGTCAACCATGGAGGACAAGAGGTGGGCGCAGTCCCGGTCGCGCGCTGGGGGACGGCGGGCCGAGTGTGCACGGGACAGTCTCTCGCGCGGTTGACAACGTTGTCCAGGCTCTATGCTCGACGCCACATCCGTGAAACGCTTCCGGGGACCGCCCCGCCGTCCCCGCGGGTACGACAGGACAGGACGCCGTATCGTGCCAGAGACCGCCCGCCGGGCCGACCGCCCCGGCGACCGCCGCCCGGACCGCCGTTCAGGGAACCGTTACGGCAACCGGCCGACCATGAAGGACGTGGCGGCGCGGGCCGGGGTGGGCCTCAAGACCGTATCCCGCGTGGTCAACGGCGAGCCCGGCGTCACCCCCGACACCGAGCGGCGGGTCCAGGAGGCCATCGAGGCGCTGGGCTTCCGCCGCAACGACAGTGCCCGGGTGCTGCGCAAGGGCCGGACGGCGAGCATCGGGCTGGTGCTGGAGGACCTGGCCGACCCGTTCTACGGTCCGCTGAGCCGCGCGGTCGAGGAGGTGGCCCGCGCGCACGGCGCCCTGCTGATCAACGGCTCCAGCGCCGAGGACCCCGACCGTGAGCAGGAGCTGGCGCTGGCGCTGTGCGCGCGGCGGGTGGACGGGCTGGTGATCATCCCGGCAGGCGACGACCACCGGTATCTGGAGCCGGAGATCAGGGCGGGCGTGGCGACCGTGTTCGTGGACCGCCCGGCGGGGCGGATCGACGCCGACGTGGTGCTCTCGGACAACTTCGGCGGCGCCCGGGACGGTGTGGCGCATCTGATCGCGCACGGCCACCGCCGGATCGGCTTCATCGGCGACATGCCCCGGATCCACACGGCCGCCGAGCGGCTACGCGGCTACCGGACGGCCATGGAGGACGCCGGGATACCCGTCCAGGACGCGTGGATGTCCCTCGGCGGCACCGATCCGGAGCGGGTGCGCCGGGCCGCCGAGGAGATGCTGTCCGGGCCGGGCCCGGTCACCGCCGTCTTCACGGGCAACAACCGGGTGACCGTCACCGTGATCCGCGTCCTGGCCGCGCTGTCCCGCCCGGTCGCGTTGGTCGGCTTCGACGACCTGGAACTCGCCGACCTGCTCCAGCCGGGCGTGACCGTGGTCGCCCAGGACGCGGCGGCCCTCGGCCGCACGGCCGCCGAGCGCCTCTTCCGGCAGTTGGACGGCACCCTGCTCGCCCCCGAGCGCATCGAGTTGCCGACCCGACTGGTGCAGCGCGGCTCGGGCGAGATCCCGCCCTCCGGCTGACCGCGGACGCAAGCTCGGTACGCGCTCAGCACGCGACGGGACGCGCCCGCACGCGCGGTCACGCCCGTCCCGCGGACTGCGGCTACTGGGCGGACGCCGTAAGGTCGCCGCGGCGCGGAGCGGCGAAGCCCTCCAGGTCGGCGCGGGTCAGACCGCTGAGGCGGGCCACCTCTGCTATGTCGAGGGCGCCGCAGTCCAGGCCGCGCAGCAGATAGCCGCTGAGCGCCTTGGCGGTGGCCGGCTCGTCCATCACGTCGCCGCCGGTGCGGTTGGCGTAACGGGACAGCCGGGCGGCGGCCTGCTCGAAGCCCTCGCGGTAGAAGGCGAAGACCGCCGCGTACCGGGTGGGGATGTGGCCGGGGTGCATGTCCCAGCCCTGGTAGTAGGCGCGGGCCAGGGCCCGGCGTGTGAGACCGTAGTGCAGCCGCCAGGCGTCGTGCACCTTTTCGGTCGGGCCGACGGGCAGCACGTTGGTGGAGCCGTCGGACACGCGCACGCCGGTGCCGGCCGCGGCGACCTGCATGACGGCCTTGGCGTGGTCGGCGGCCGGGTGGTCGCTGGCCTGGTAGGCGGCGGAGACACCGAGGCAGGCGCTGTAGTCGAAGGTGCCGTAGTGCAGTCCGGTGGCCCGGCCCTCGGCGGCCTGGATCATGCGGGCGACGGCGGCGGTGCCGTCGGCGGCGAGGATGGCCTGGCTGGTTTCGATCTGGATCTCGAAGCCGAGCCGGCCGGGCTCCAGGCCGTGCGCCTTCTCGAAGGCCTCCAGCAGCCGGACCATGGCGGTGACCTGCTCGGGATAGGTCACCTTGGGCAGGGTCAGGACCAGTCCGTCGGGCAGGCCGCCGGCCGCCATCAGGCCGGTGAGGAAGACGTCGAGGGTGCGGATGCCGCGGTCGCGGACGGGCGCCTCCATGCACTTCATGCGGATGCCCATGTACGGGGCGGCGGTGCCGTTGGCGTAGGCCTCGGCGACCAGGCGGGCGGCGCGGGCGGCGGCCTCGTCCTCCTCGGCGTCGGGGCGGGGGCCGTAGCCGTCCTCGAAGTCGATGCGCAGGTCTTCGATCGGTTCGCGCTCCAGCTTGGCGCGGACGCGGCTGTGGACCGGTTCGGCGAGGTCGTCGCTCAGGCCGAGGACGGCGGCGAGGCTCGCGGCGTCGGGAGCGTGTTCGTCGAGCGCGGCGAGCGCCCGGTCGCCCCAGGAGCGGATGGTGTCGGCGGCGAAGACGTCGCCGGGGACGTAGACGGTGTGGACGGGCTGGCGGGTGCCCGGGTCGCCCGGGTAGCGGCGCTCCAACTCGGCGTCGACCGGCGCGAGGGAGGCGCTGATCTCCTCGCTGACGGCGCCCGCGAGGCTCGTCGCCACCTTCTCCTCCTGCTGGCCCTGGACCATCCCACACCCTCCAAGTTTCCGCTCTACGGAATCAACAATCCGTAGAACGAAGTTATCCGTGGATCTTCCCGCCGGTCAACACCTGTCCGCAGCCTGAGCCATCGGCGCGCGCCGGACAACCTGGGTATACAGAGGCCCCCGTGACCGGGCGGGTCACGGGGGCCTCGTGCGGACCGGGGGGCGGCCGGCCGGGGAGTCTCAGCCCTTGCGGGTCTTGATCTCCTCGGTCAGCTGCGGGACGACCTCGAAGAGGTCGCCGACCACGCCGTAGTCGACCAGGTCGAAGATCGGGGCCTCGGGGTCCTTGTTGACCGCGACGATCGTCTTCGAGGTCTGCATGCCGGCGCGGTGCTGGATGGCGCCCGAGATGCCGTTGGCGATGTACAGCTGCGGCGAGACCGACTTGCCGGTCTGGCCGACCTGGTTGGTGTGCGGGTACCAGCCCGCGTCCACCGCGGCGCGCGAGGCGCCCACGGCCGCGCCGAGGGAGTCGGCCAGCGCCTCGATGATCGCGAAGTTCTCCGCGCCGTTCACACCGCGGCCGCCGGAGACCACGATCGCGGCCTCGGTCAGCTCCGGGCGGCCCGTCGACTCACGCGGCGTACGGCCGGTGACCTTGGTGCCGGTGGCCTGCGCGGAGAAGGACACGGACAGGGCCTCGACCGCGCCGGCGGCCGGGGCGGCCTCCACGGCGGCGCTGTTCGGCTTCACCGTGATGACCGGAGTTCCCTTGGACACACGGGACTTGGTGGTGAAGGACGCGGCGAACACCGACTGGGTGGCCACCGGGCCCTCGTCGCCGGCCTCCAGGTCGACGGCGTCGGTGATGACGCCCGAACCCAGGCGCAGCGCGAGGCGGGCGGCGATCTCCTTGCCCTCCGCGGAGGAGGGGACCAGGACGGCGGCCGGGGAGACGGCCTCGACGGCGGCCTGCAGCGCGTCCACCTTCGGCACGACCAGGTAGTCGGCGTACTCGGCGGCCTCGTGGATGAGGACCTTGACCGCGCCGTGCTCGGCGAGCGCGGCGGCGGTGTCGGCGGCGCCGTTGCCGAGGGCGACGGCGACCGGCTCGCCGACGCGGCGGGCCAGGGTCAGCAGCTCCAGGGTGGGCTTGCGGACGGTGCCGTCCACGTGGTCGACGTAGACGAGAACTTCAGCCATGGGACTTCTTCTCTCCTGCTTGCGAAGTATGAGGGGCGGTCAGCGAACGGGCTCTAGATGAACTTCTGGCCCGCGAGGAACTCGGCGAGCTGCTTGCCGCCCTCGCCCTCGTCCTTGACGATCGTGCCCGCGGTACGCGCCGGACGCTCGGTGGCCGACTCGACCGCGGTGTACGCGTTCTCCAGGCCGACCTCGTCCGCGTCGATCTCCAGGTCGGACAGGTCCCAGGACTCCACCGGCTTCTTCTTGGCCGCCATGATGCCCTTGAAGGACGGGTAGCGGGCCTCACCCGACTGGTCGGTCACCGACACGACGGCCGGCAGGGAGGCCTCGAGCTGCTCGGAGGCGACGTCGCCGTCGCGGCGGCCCTTGACGGTGCCGTCCTCGACCGACACCTCGGACAGCAGCGTCACCTGCGGGACGCCCAGGCGCTCGGCGAGCAGGGCCGGTACGACGCCCATGGTGCCGTCGGTGGAGGCCATGCCGGAGACGACCAGGTCGTAGCCGGCCTTCTCGATCGCCTTGGCCAGCACCAGCGAGGTGCCGATGGCGTCCGTGCCGTGCAGGTCGTCGTCCTCGACGTGGATCGCCTTGTCGGCGCCCATCGACAGCGCCTTGCGCAGCGCGTCCTTGGCGTCCTCCGGGCCCACCGTCAGGACGGTGACCTCGGCGTCGTCGGCGTCCTCGGCGATCTGCAGCGCCTGCTCGACGGCGTACTCGTCGAGCTCGGAGAGCAGACCGTCCACGTCGTCCCGGTCGACGGTCAGGTCATCGGCGAAGTGCCGGTCGCCAGTGGCGTCGGGCACGTACTTCACAGTGACAACGATCCTCAAGCTCACGCCGGCTCTCCTACTGCATCGTCATTTCCAGGGCTGCCTTCTTGCAGGCAGCATAGGCGCCTGAAGCGGCCGATCCCGGTCGGGGCGACCCCGCGCTCCGAGCGGAATATTACTCGTCAGTACACCCAGTTCATGCCCGCTAAGCAAGCGCTTTGAACTGTGACCTTCGCAACGCAGCGTAACCGGAACTCGACGCCCCCGCAGGTCCGGGGTGCCGGGCCGCGAGGAAGCTCTGGAGTCTTCCGTTCGGATCAGGACCGATCAGGGAGCGGCCCCTCCACGCCGTTCAGGCAGTGGGGGAGCGTCGCGAGGCGGAGGAGGGCGGCATGGCGGAGCCATGGCACCCGACGACAACGCCGCGGGCCCCCCGCTCGAAGAACTCGGGGGAGCGGTGCCGGGGCCCGCGACCCCGGCAAGATCCGGACGAAAGACCCTAGTCGCGCAGGCCGCTGAAGCGGCCCTGGTGGTACAGCAGGGGCCGGCCGGTGCCGGTGGGGTCGCCGAGCAGCACCTCCGCGAGGACGATGCGATGGTCGCCGGCCGGTACCCGGGCGACCACCCGGCAGACCAGCCAGGCCAGCACCCCGTCGAGCACGGGGACATTCTCGGGGCCGTCGCGCCAGGAGGTCGGCGCGCCGAAGCGGTCGGCGCCGCTGCGGGCGAAGGTGGCGGCCAGGTCCTCCTGGTGCTCGCCGAGTATGTGGACGCCGATGTGCTCCGTGCCGGATACCGCCGGCCAGCTGGAGGCGCCGGTGCCGATGCCGAAGGAGATCATCGGGGGCTCGGCGGAGACGGAGGTGAGCGAGGTCGCGGTGAAGCCGACCGGTCCCGACTCCCCGCGCGCGGTGATCACGGCCACACCGGCCGCGTGCCGCCGGAAGACGGAGCGCAGCAGGTCGGGCGAGGCGAGCTGGAGGGCGCCGGGAGCGCCGAGACCGGGGGTGACGGCCATGGAGTTGTCCTTCGGATGGTGAGGCGAGCGGGGTCCGTGGCTGCTCAACAGCCCGGACAGCACGCGCTCGCGGTACGGGCGAGATCGACGTGCACCCGTCCGAAGAGAAGGAGTTCCCGGTCCATGCAGTCAGGCTGACGATGGATGGCAGGCGCAGTCAAGTGGCGTCGGACGCATGGGACGTGCCTCACGGCGGCGGACACGGTGTCAGACCGCCTCACCGAGCGCCGCGATGACGTCCGCCTTGCGCGGCAGGCCGGCGGCGCGCCGCACGACACGACCGGCCGCGTCGAGGACCAGCACGGTGGGCGTCTTGAGGATGCCGAGTTCGCGCACGAGGTCCAGGCGGTCCTCGGCGTCGATCTCGACGTGGGCGACGCCGGGCACCATGCCGGCCACTTCGCCCAGGACCCTGCGGGTGGCCCGGCAGGGGGCGCAGAAGGCGGAGGAGAACTGCACCAGCGTGGCCCGCTCGCCCAGTTCCCCGCCCCACCGCGCCGCGTCCAGCCGCCTGTCGTCCTCGTCCGCGCGCACCGCACTCTCCTTCTTCCTCCTCGTCCCGCCCGTGGCCGTCGTGGCCGGCCTTCGTGCCGCCCGGCGACCGGCCGCCGATACGGGTACCCGCCCGCCCGCGAGCTCTTCTCGGACTTCAGCGTCCCGGCGGCCGCGGTTGATTCCCGTCCGCCGCCGCGGCGCGCGCACCCCGTCGTTGGTCCGACGTGACGAGGATCTCGCCGTGTACGGGCACGCGGACTGGCTACCCGGCCGTTCTTCGGGCACGATCTGCGACATGCCGTAAACCTACGGCAGCGTAACTTCGCAGGGAGCCCCCCCCCTTCCCTGGCAGACAGAAGGGTCCACCCCGCCCATGGCCGAGCTTGTCTACCGTCCCGTCATCGGTTTCGCCCGCACGATGTTCAAGGTGTGGGACCTCAGGATCGATTGCCGCGGTTCGGAGAACATTCCGCGCTCGGGCGGTGCCGTGCTGGTGAGCAATCACATCAGTTATCTGGACTTCATCTTCAACGGCCTGGCGGCCCTGCCCCAGAAGCGCCTGGTGCGCTTCATGGCGAAGGAGTCGGTCTTCCGGCACCGGATCTCCGGTCCGCTGATGCGCGGTATGAAGCACATCCCGGTGGACCGTGCGCGGGGTGAGGCGGCCTACGAGCACGCACTGGACTCGCTGCGCTCGGGCGAGGTGATCGGGGTCTTCCCCGAGGCGACCATCTCCCAGTCGTTCACGCTGAAGAGCTTCAAGTCGGGCGCCGCCCGGCTGGCCCAGGAGGCGGGCGTCCCGCTGGTCCCGATGGCGGTGTGGGGCACCCAGCGGCTGTGGACCAAGGGCCAGCCGCGCAACTTCCGGCGCAGCCACACGCCCATCACCATCCGGGTGGGCGAGGCCCTCGAGGCCCCCCGCGACCAGTACGCCGGCGCCATCACCCGCCGGCTGCGCGAGCGCGTCCAGGAGCTGCTGGAGGCCGCGCAGCGCGCCTACCCGGTGCGGCCCCGGGGCGCGGAGGACACCTGGTGGATGCCCGCCCACCTCGGTGGCACGGCCCCGACCCCGGAACAGCTCCGCCTGGCCGAGGCGCACTGACCGCTCCCGGCCCTGCGGTGCGCCCCGGCCGGGCCGGACCGTTCAGGCCGCGGAGTACGGCGCGTGCACGTTGATCCGTGCTCCGGGGCTGAACTTCTCCAGCAGCTCGGCCAGTTCGGCGGCGGCCGCCTCGGCCTCGGTGACCGGCATCGGGGCCAGACTCTCCAGCAGGAAGAGACCGGAGACGGTCCCCTCGGTCAGCCGGGTGCGCGGCCCCTGGCGCCAGTTCCAGCGGCGGCAGGTGACGCCGGCCCCGTCGCACCACACCACCTCGCCCGCGTCGGGGTGCTCGACGGTCTCCTCGCCGCCGGACACGGTCACGAAGTCCTCGTCGCCGGTGGCCCGCACCAGGCGCATCCCGCCCTGGATCAGCTCCAGGTCCTCGCCGCCGACCGGGATCAGACGGGCGACGCTGATGGCGTTGTAGAGGTCGACCAGGACGTTGATGCGGGGCAGCCCTGCGTCCGAGAGCGCCCGCTTCGCCAGTGCCTCGGCCGAGTTGCGGGTGCGCGACGGTCTGGAGCCGAACGCCGTGTAGACCTCGCGCCAGGCGGCCATGTGCGGGTCCTCGTGCGGGGCGCGGCCGTCCAGCCGGGCGGCCAGCCGGCGGGCGGCGTCGTCCAGCAGCGCCGAACTGGCCTCCGTGGAGGGTCCGTTGGCCAGGTCGTACGCCTCCACCGCCACATGGGTGAAGCCGGGCGCGAGCGCGCGCACCTCGTCGGACACGGTGAGCGTGAGTGTCATGTTCTGTCGCCTCGGGATCAGAGTGCGGTAGGCAGCGCCTTCCACAGCCACGGCCGGTCGGGAGCGGCCCTGAGGGCGTTCAGCACGACCGGATGAGGTTCAGCGTACAGTACCGGGTAGTCCATTTCATTCGCCTGTGGATCCACCGGGAAGGCCAGGCGCTCGCCGGCGAGGGAGAACTGCGCGTCGACCCCCGGCTTGTTGCCGCGCGGGTCCTGCCGGTGCCAGGCGCCGTTGAACCGCACCGCGACCAGTCCGTGCACGACGTGCCCGCCGGCCTCCTCGTCGTGCGTGAGGCGCTGGTAGCACAGGGCCGTCGGGATGTCCTCGGCCCGCAGCAGGGCGGCCAGGGCGTGCGCCTTGGCGTGACAGATGCCGGTGCGCAGCCGCAGCACGTCGGAGGCCCGCCAGGTGACGCGCGGATCGCCGGCGTCCTGCGAGTGCGGGATCGTGTCGCGCACGAACTCGTAAGCGGATCGCGCATAGGCATACGAGTCGGCGACCCCTTCGGCGAGGCGGGCAGCCGTCTCGCGGACCACTGGGTGGTCATGGTCGATCGCCTCGTCAGCGGCCAGATAGGCGGACAGGTCAGGGGTGTGCTGGATCAGCTCCATGCCCGCAGAGCATAGGAATGCGATCACCCAACAGTCAATGACTTTCCGGGTGATCGCATAACTATGCACATCGTCCCACCGGCTCGACGCCCTCGGGCGGACGGCTCCGGGGAGCGCGCCTCAGCGCGCCATCTCCTCCTTCAGCGCCGCCACGAAGGCGTCCACGTCGTCCTCCGTGGTGTCGAAGGAGCACATCCAGCGCACGACGCCCGCGGACTCGTCCCAGAAGTAGAACCGGAACCGCTTCTGGAGCCGCTCGCCCACGTCGTGCGGCAGCCTGGCGAAGACGCCGTTGGCCTGCACGGGGTAGAGGATCTCCACCCCGTGCACGGCCCGCACGCCCTCCGCGAGCCGCTGCGCCATCTCGTTGGCATGCCGGGCGTTGCGCAGCCACAGGTCCTTGGCGAGCAGGGCCTCCAGCTGGACCGACACGAAGCGCATCTTGGAGGCGAGCTGCATGCTCATCTTGCGGATGTGCTTCATCCTGCGGACGGCGTCGTGGTCGAGGACGACGACCGCCTCGCCGAACATCGCGCCGTTCTTCGTCCCGCCGAGCGAGAGGATGTCCACGCCGACGGCGTTGGTGAACGTGCGCATCGGCACGTCCAGCGAGGCCGCCGCGTTGGCTATGCGGGAGCCGTCCAGGTGCACCCGCATGCCGTGCGCGTGGGCATGCTCGCAGATCGCGCGGATCTCCTCGGGCGTGTAGAGCGTGCCCAGCTCCGTGCTCTGGGTGATCGACACCACCTGCGGCATGGCCCGGTGCTCGTCCTCCCAGCCGTACGCCTGCCGGTCGATCAGCTCGGGGGTGAGCTTGCCGTCCGGGGTGGGCACGGTGAGCAGCTTGAGGCCGCCCACACGCTCGGGGGCGCCGCCCTCGTCCACGTTGATGTGCGCGCTCTCGGCGCAGATCACCGCGCCCCAGCGGTCGGTGACGGCCTGGAGCGCGACGACGTTGGCGCCGGTGCCGTTGAAGACGGGGAACGCCTCGGCGCCGGCCCCGAAATGGCTGCGCACGATCCGCTGGAGATTGCCGGTGTAGTCGTCCTCGCCGTACGCGACCTGGTGCCCGCCGTTGGCCAGGACCAGGGCGGCGAGCACCTCCGGGTGGACTCCGGCGTAGTTGTCGCTGGCGAAACCGCGGACTTCCGGGTCGTGGTGGCGACGCGCGTCGGTCTTGGCGGGGTTCACGGCTGCTCGGTCAGCCACAGACGTTTTCCGTTCACTTCCGCGGCGGGCTTGTCCCAGACGCCGACGATGGCCTCGGCGAGGTCCTTGACGTCCGTGAAGCCCGCGAACTTCGCGTTGGGGCGCTCGGCGCGCATCGCGTCGTGCACCAACGCCTTCACCACCAGGATCGCAGCCGCCGAGGTCGGTCCGTCGGCGCCCTCGGCCTTCCCGGCCTTGCGGAAGTAGTCGGCCATGGCGAGCGTCCACGCCTCGGCGGCGGCCTTGGCCGCGGAGTAGGCGGCGTTGCCCGCGGTGGGCTTGGACGCGCCGGAGGCGCTGATCAGCAGGTACCGGCCGCGTTCGCTGCGCTGCAGGGCCTCGTGGAAGGCCAGTGAGGTGTGCTGCACGGTGCGCACCAGCAGCAACTCCAGGAAGTCCCAGTCGTCCAGGCTGGTCTTGGTGAAGGTCTCGCTGCCGCGCCAGCCGCCGACGAGGTGGACCAGGCCGTCCACGCGGCCGAAGTCCTTCTCGATGTGGGCGGCCCACTCGCGGGTGGACTTCAGGTCCAGCAGATCGACCGTGTCACCGGTGACGGTGGCGCCGCCGGAGGCGTAGCGGGCGGCGTCCACCGCCTCGGAGAGCCGCTCGGGATCGTTGTCCGCGCCGACGACGGTCGCGCCCGCCTCGGCGAGCCGGAGCAGCGCCGCCCGGCCGGCGGGTCCGCCCGCGCCGGCCACCGCGATCACGGCACCGCTGAGAGCCCCGTTCCCCATGTTCTTCGCCTCCGTAGCAGCAGTGTTCTGGACGTGATCGCTCACGCGGCGACCCGCTCGGCGCTGTCGGCCGTGATGCCCTTGGTGGAGGCGATCACGTTCTTCAGCTTCTTGGACAGCGCCTCGTAGAACATGCTGAGCGGAAACTCGTCCGGAAGCACGTCATCGACGAGCTTGCGCGGCGGCAGGCTCAGGTCCAGGGCGTCGGGGCCCTTGGCCCACTTGGAGCCGGGGTGCGGGGCGAGATAGGCCGAGACCAGTTCGTAGCCGGCGAACCAGTGCACCAGCTTGGGGCGGTCGATGCCGTCGCGGTAGAGCTTCTCTATGTCGGCGCACAGCTGGTTGGTGACCTGCGGGGCGCGCTCCCAGTCGATGGAGAGCCGGTTGTCGGTCCAGCGCACCACGTCGTGCTTGTGCAGGTAGGCGAAGAGGAGCTGGCCGCCGAGGCCGTCGTAGTTGCGCACCCGCTCGCCGGTGACCGGGAAGCGGAACATGCGGTCGAACAGCACCGCGTACTGCACGTCGCGGGCCTGCGGGACGCCGTCGGCCTGGAGCTTGACGGCCTCCTTGAACGCGGTCAGGTCGCAGCGCAGCTCCTCCAGGCCGTACATCCAGAACGGCTGGCGCTGCTTGATCATGAACGGGTCGAACGGCAGGTCGCCGTGGCTGTGGGTGCGGTCGTGCACCATGTCCCACAGCACGAAGGCCTCCTCGCAGCGCTTCTGGTCGTGGACCATGGCGGCGATGTCCTCGGGCAGTTCCAGGCCGAGGAGGTCGACGGCGGCGGCGGCGACCCGGCGGAAGCGGGCGGCCTCGCGGTCGCAGAAGATGCCGCCCCAGGAGAAGCGCTCCGGGGCCTCGCGCACGGCGATCGTCTCGGGGAAGAGGACGGCGGAGTTGGTGTCGTAGCCGGCCGTGAAGTCCTCGAAGGTGATGCCGCAGAACAGCGGGTTGTCGTAGCGGGTGCGCTCCAGCTCGGCCAGCCAGTCGGGCCAGACCATGCGCAGCACGACCGCCTCCAGGTTGCGGTCCGGGTTGCCGTTCTGCGTGTACATCGGGAAGACGACCAGGTGCTGGAGACCGTCCACCCGGTGGGCCGCGGGCTGGAAGGCCAGCAGGGAGTCGAGGAAGTCGGGCACCTGGAAGCCGCCGTCGGCCCAGCGGCCGAGGTCCGCCACGAGCGCCCGGTGGTAGGCGGCGTCGTGCGGCAGCAGCGGCGACAGCCGCTCCACGGCGTCGATCACGCGGCGTGCGGCATGCTCGGCGTCGGCCCGGGAAGGCGCCCCCTCGGCCTGGAAGTCGATGGAACCGTCCTTGGACTGCCACGGCCGGATCTGCTCCACGGCATCCTTGAGCACGGGCCACGCCGGGTGCTCAACCACCCTGGTCGCCGAAGGAACCTCCCCCTCGGCACCCACCTGCACAAGAATTTCCGTCATGACCCATCCTCCACGGGAGAAGCTCGCGTAAGGAGACCGTATACATACAGCGTTTCTCCCATCAAGGGCACCCTCAGGAAATTATTCTGCGCACCCGCATCTCCACCGGTCATTTTCCTGCCGGACACCCGTATGGCGGCCACCTGTGCTAGGCCGTTCGAGTGCAGCCATCCGCCGTACCAGAGAGGCGACTTCCGGCCTGCGGCGGCTGCGGGACGGCGGTCCGGGGCCGGTTCGTCAGCGTCCGCGCGACTCGCCCACGCCCGGGTGATCGTCCGCACGGGCCAGGCCCCTGCGGCGCCCGGTCGTCACCCCAGTGCGCCGTGTACGCGGGGGTCCAACGCGGGTACGGGCCGTTAGGCTGCGGGCCTGCCGCGTGGACGACGAGGCCCCGTATGGTCCGCGTGCGTGCCGAGCCGCCGTCGACGGAAGCGAGTTGAACCTTGAACTTCCTTACCATCGGTCACCGCGGAGTCATGGGTGTCGAGCCCGAGAACACCCTCCGTTCCTTCGTGGCCGCCCAGCAGGCCGGCCTCGACGCCATCGAACTCGATCTGCACCTCAGCAAGGACGGCGCCCTCGTCGTCATGCACGACGCGGAGGTGGACCGCACGACCGACGGCAGCGGCGCCATCGCCGACAAGACCCTCGCCGAACTGCGGGCTCTGGACGCCGGGCACGGCGAGCGGGTCCCGGTCTTCGAGGAGGTCCTGGACGCCGTCAGCGCCCCGCTTCAGGCCGAGATCAAGGACGCGGCCGCGGCGCGGGCGCTGGCCGAGGTCATGCACCGGCGCGATCTGCTGTCCCGGGTGGAGGTGCTCTCCTTCCACGACGAGGCGCTCACCGAGATCGCCCGCCTGGTGCCCGGCGTCCGCACGGCACTGGTCGCCGACCACTACGGCCCCGAGGTCGTCGGGCGCGCCACCGCCGCCGGGGCCGCGACCCTCGTCCTCAACATCCGCCGGCTCACCCTGGAGACCGTCGAGCACGCCCGCACGGCGGACCTGAGGATCATCGGCTGGGTGGTGAACACCCTGGACCACCTGCGGCTGGTCCGCGCCCTGGAGCTGGACGGGGCCACCACCGACTATCCGGACATCAAGCGCACCGGCCGCTTCACCGCGTGAGAGCGCGCCGCGCGGGGCCCGTCGGACCGGCTCCGGGTCAGACCAGTTCCTTGACCAGCAGTTCGAACCGGAGGTCGTCGCGGAGCGGGAGGCCGAAGCGCTCGTCGCCGTACGGGAACGGGCTCATCCGGCCCGTGCGGCGGTAGCCGCGCCGCTCGTACCAGGCAATCAGCTCCTCGCGCACGGAGATCACGGTCATGTGCATCTCCGTCGCGCCCCAGATCTCCCGGACCCGCCGCTCCGCCTCCGCGATGATCACCTTGCCGAGTCCGGCGCCCTGGAGGTCCGGGGCGACCGCGAACATGCCGAAGTACGCGTACGCGCCCCGGTGCTCCAGCTGGCAGCAGGCCACCACGCGGCCGTCCCGCTCGACCGTCAGCAGCCTGCTGTCCGGCGACTCGATCACCGCGCGCACGGCCTCCGGGTCTGTCCGCTGTCCGCCGAGGATGTCCGCCTCGGTCGTCCACCCGGCCCGGCTGGCGTCGCCGCGGTAGGCCGACTCGATCAGCGCGACCAGCGTGTCCACGTCGGCCTCGGTGGCGTCTCGGAAGGTCAGGGGGGCGGCGGCGGTCTCCATCAGAGTGGTGCCTTTCGTACTCGTGCGCGACCGTACTCGTGCGCGACAGGCGGTGCAGAACGCCATCCTGCCACTCGCTCGTTAGGCTCCGGGTTCATGGTGCATGTACTCAGCAGCCGGACGCTGCTCCAGCCCACCGACCCCGAGCGCTCCCGCCGGTTCTACGGCGAGCAGCTGGGCCTGCCCGTCTACCGCGAGTTCGGCACGGGACCGGAGCGCGGCACCGTCTACTTCCTCGGCGGCGGCTTCCTGGAGCTGTCGGGCCGCTCCGACGCCCCCCGCTCCCCCGCCGTGCGGCTGTGGCTCCAGGTGCCGGACGTGGCCGCGGCCCACGCGGAGCTGCGGGACGCGGACGTGGAGATCGTGCGTCCGCCGGTGCGCGAGCCGTGGGGGCTGATCGAGATGTGGATCGCCGACCCCGACGGCACGCCCGTCGTCCTCGTCGAGGTGCCCGCCGACCATCCGCTGCGCCACCGGCCGGGGATCTAGGGCCACCCCGGCCACGGCCCCGGCTGGCCACCGTCGGTGACCGGGGATAGCGTGCTGGAGGTGGGGGCGAGCCTTCTTCCCGGAGGAGTGCCATGGAGTTCGACAAGCCGGTGACCGGCGGCCCCTGCTGGGCGGAGCTGGGCACCAGCGATCTCGCGGCGGCCAAGCAGTTCTACGGTGAGGTCTTCGGCTGGCGGTGCGACGCCCCCGACTCCCGCCCCGAGCTGCGCGGCTACACCGTCGTCCGGCTCGGCGGCGCCGCGGTCGCCGGGCTAGGCCCCCTCTACCGGCCCACGCAGCCGATCGCCTGGAACGTCTCGTTCGCCGTCGCCGACGCCGACGCGGCCACGCACCGGGTGGTGGAGGCCGGCGGAACGGTGATCCGCGGCCCGATGGACATCTTCGACGAGGGCCGCCGCACGGTGGCGCTGGACCCGTCCGGCGCGGCCTTCCAGCTGTGGCAGGCACGCGACTTCCCGGGCGCCGGCGTCTTCAACCGGCCCGGTGCGCTCGGCTGGGTGGAGCTCGCCACCCGTGACGTCAAGCGGGCCAGGGACTTCTACACGAGCGTCTTCGGCTGGAGCGTCAACGCCTCCGAGTGGTACACGCAGTGGGGCATGCACGGCATGGACTTCGGCGGGGTGACCGCGCTGCACGAGCGCTTCCCCGCCGACGTGCCGCCGCACTGGCTGCCCTACTTCGCGGTCGAGGACGTGGACGGCACCACGGACGTGGCGCTGCGGGCGGGCGGCAAGGCCCTCCAGGAGCCCACCTCCGTCCCGGACGGACCCCGGATCGCGGTGCTCCGCGACCCGCAGGGCGCGGCCTTCGGCGTCTACACGGCCGGCGACGAGGACATGGGGCCGGACGGCGCGCAGGACGCCGGGCGGGAGGAGAGCGGGGCGGGGGCGGGCTGAGGACCGGCGCGGTGCGGCTCAGCGGTGTGCTCGGCTTCGGCGGTGAGCCGAGGCTCGGGGGCGGGGCTGAGGCTGCGGGCGTGGCTGAGGCGGTGGCTTCACGATCGCTGCCCTGACGACGCCACCCGAATCCGTCGGGCCCCTGGACGCGCCTCAGATCCGCAACGCCCCCGGGCGGCCCTCCAGCCTGCTCAGCAGCTCGCACAGCAGTGCGGCCAGTTCGCCGCGTCCGGCGCTGTCGAGACCGGCGAGGACGGTCCGCTCGTAGGCGAGCTGTTCCGGCAGGATGCCGTCGACCAGCTCGCGCCCGGCGTCGGTGAGGCGGACGTGGGCGACCCTGCGGTCCCGGGTGTCGCCGCGCCGCTCGACCAGATCCCGCTCGGTCAGCTGCTTGAGGCGCTTGGTGACGGCGGCGCCCGAGGAGAACGTCTCGCGGGCCAGTTCGCCGGGGGTGAGTTCGTGCCCGGTGCGCCGCAGCGCGCCGAGCAGGTCGAACTCGGGCCGGCTGAGCCCGGCCCGGCGCAGCGGCGCGTCCTCGGCCTGCTGGAGGAGGGCGGCGCAGCGGTTGATCCGGCCGATGATCTCCATCGGCGCGGTGTCCAGACCGGGGTGGACGGCCCGCCACTGGCGCACGACCGCGGCGACGGTGTCGTCCCGGACGGACGCACTCCGGGTGGCCTCCCGAGGCGGGGCCGCGTCCCGGACGAGGGTGTCCTCGGTCGTCACCGCGGTCTGGTCGTGGGCGGCGCCGGGGGCCGGCCGTCCGTCGTTCGCCGTCATGGCCGTGGGTCCTCCGTGGTGCCGTCCGTGCCGGTCGCCGGGGTGTGCAGTCCCAGTCGACGTATCGTCGCGGCGAGCGTACGGTGTGCGGCCTGCTCGGTGAGCACGACCCGCTCCTGGGGCAGGGCGCGCTGCCACCACTCGCCGGACGCGGCGTCGGCGGTGGCGCGCAGTTCGACCAGCGCGGCGGCCAGGGCCCGACGGACGGTCTCCAGCGCGGCGGGCTCGGGCCGGTCCTCGGCGAGCAGACGCGCGGCCCGCTCGCGGGCCCGTTCCACGGCGCTCAGGGCGTCCTCGATGCGGTCGCCGGCCCGGCGGTTGGTGACGGCCACGGCGGCCGCGAAGCCGACCAGCGCGCCGACGACGGTGTCGACCGCGCGCTCCGTGATCAGCTCGCCCGTGGCCTGCTGCCGGGCGAACTCGGTGATCAGCAGGGCCATCGGGGTCACGCAGATGGTGCCGAGCCAGTAGTTGCGGCCGATCAGCGCCTCGGCGCCGAAGTTCAGGGCCAGGCAGCACAGTACGAGGGCCACGCCGCTGGTGTGCGCGAGCGGGGCGATGACCGCGAAGACGAGGACGCCGACGAGGTTGCCGACGACCCGCTGGACGCTCCGGTTCCAGGTGAGGGCCAGGTTGGCCTGGTAGAGGGCGGCGGCGGTGACCAGGGCCCAGTAGGGGCGGCCGATGCCGAGGGCGAGGGAGGCGTATCCGGCGAGCGCGCAGCCGAGGGCGGTGCGCAGCGCGATCGGGGCGAGCGGGCCGAGGCGGCTCCACCAGGGTCGGTGCGGGGCGGCGCTCTCGGCGGCCACTCCGAGCAGTTCGTCGGTGGCCGCCGCCGTCTCGTCCACCGCCGGGACGGGTCCGCGACCGCACAGGAGGCGTGCCCAGGTGCGCAGCCGGTCCGGGTCGGTGTCGGCCGGGGCGGCGAGGGCGACCTCGGCGCGGACGACGAGGCGTTCCAGGGCGCGCCGGGTCTCGGCGCGTGCGCCGGAGGCCAGCAACGTCTGCCAGGCGGCCTGGACGGCGGCCGCCGCGGCGGCGCGGGTCCGGGCGTGGCCCGCGCCGTCGCCGCCGGTGACGGCGTACGCGGCGGCGGCGTTCAGCGCCTGCGCCGTGGCGCGGCGCTCCGGGCCGTGCGGGCGCAGCAGTCCCGGGGCCATGCCGACCAGCCAGGCCCAGATCCCCGCGGCGGCGGCCAGCGCCAGGTGCCCGGGGACCTGGCCGAGGGTCTGCGGGACGAACAGGGAGGCGGAGCTGATGAAGGTGAGGACGACGTTGCCGGGCGGACCGAGCCGGGTCGCGTCGCACAGCACCTTCTGCGCGGCGGCCATGAGCGCGCCCACGGTCACCAGGACGGCCGCGTCGGTGGTCAGGGAGGCGGCCACCAGGGGGAGGCCGAGTCCGCCGAGCATGCCGGCCACGACCCAGGCGAGGACCCGGGCCCGGGCGGCATAGGGGCGGTTGTGGGCGTAGAGGGCGCACAGCGACCCGGCCATCGTGTACATGGCGAGGTCGAGCCGGCCGAGGGCGAGCAGCGTGAGGTTGGGCGGGGCGACCGAGACGACGACGCTCAGCGCGGGCTTGAACCAGATGTCCGAGGGACGGCCGAGCCGGAGCACTCCGGCGAGCGGGAGGCGCGGGGCGGACCGGCGGGTCGAGGTGGGGGCGGGGGTGCGGTGGGGACTGGGGGGCGCACTGCTCATACCCACAATCTTAACAGGTGTTTTACCAGTAAATTATGCTGCCCGGCCGCGTCGTGCCGCCATGCACTCCCCCACATGCTCCCCGCGTACACCCTTGCGCTTGTGTGCGCGCCGCATGCCCCGGGCATCGCTTGACCGACCGGCGGACCGCGAGCGGCGGTCCGGCGACCGTCGAGCGGGGAGGTGGGGGGTGCACGGACCGGCTTCGCCCGGCTGGCTGCTGGTCGCGCTGTGCGCGGCGAGCGGCGCCTACTGCCTGCTGCGGATGCGCAGCGGCGTCGAGGAGCAGCGCAGGGCCGCGGGCGGCGAGGCGCTGATGGGGTTCGCGATGGCCGCCATGGCCGTGCCCGCGGCGGCCTTCACCCCGCCGGCCTGGGCCTGGCCCTGCTACGCGGCGGTCTTCGGCGTGGCCGCGCTGCGCTCGTTGCGGTGGGCGCGGACCAGTGCGCACCATCTGCACCACTCGGTGGGCTCCGCGGCCATGGTCTACATGTCGGTGGTGATGACGCTCTCCCCCGGCTCCTCCGGCGGGCACCACCACGCGCACGGCGGCTCGGGGCCTCCCCTGCTCACCGGCGCGCTGCTGCTGTACTTCGCCGGGTACGTCCTGCTGACCGGCGCCCGGCTGGTGCCGGCGGTGGCCGCGCCCGCGGGTGGTGGCGGCGACGGTGCGGTGACCGTGGCCGGCGGTGGGGGCGGCGGCACGGGCTGGGGCGACCGCCCGGAACTGGCGCGCGCGTGCCGGCTGTCGATGGGGATGGCGATGGTGGCGATGCTGCTGACGATGTGAGCGGGCGCGGGTCCGGAGGACGTGGGCGGGCGAGGGTCGGCGCGGACGGGTCCGGTGTCGGGCGGGGCCGTCCCGGGGGCGGCGGGAACGCCGCGGCAGACGGTCCGGCGGGGTCTTGGCGCCGTGGTCTGCGTCACTTTGCCGGGCGGCGCGGTATCCGAGCGGCCGGGCGCTCATAAGGTGCTCGCATGATGGTCCCCGCGGTCCTGTTGCTGTTCGGCGCGCTGACCGCCGTGGCCGCTCCGCGGCTGCTGGCCCGGACCGACTGGCCGGACCGCGAGCCGGTCGTCGCGCTGTGGGCCTGGCAGTGCGTGGTGGCTTCCGTCCTGCTGTGCTGCACGCTGGCGATGACGCTCAGCGCTGCGGCCGCCTGGGAGGCGGTGCGCGGCCATGTGTTCGCCACGGCGCCGCGCGCGGTGGTCGAGGCGTACGCGCTCGGCACGGCCGGGGCGTGGGCGCCGACCACGGCGGTGGCCCTGGCCTGCGGCGGGGTGTGGAGCGCGGCGATGCTGCTGCGCGAGATCGTCCGGGCGCGGCGGCGGCGCGGCAGTCGCCGCGCCGAACTCCTCGTCCGCGCACCGCTGTTGCCTGGGGAGGAGCCCGGCGCCGACCGGCTCGTCGTGCTGGAGAGCGACCGGCCGGACGCACGGTGGCTGCCCGGGGCCACGCCCCGGCTGGTCGTCACCACGGCCGCGCTGCGCCGGCTGAAGGGACGGCAGCTGGACGCCGTCCTCGCCCACGAGCAGGGACATGCGCGGGCCCGGCACGACTGGCTGCTGCACTGCTCGGCCGCGCTGGCCGACGGCTTCCCGCGGGTACCCGTCTTCGCCGCGTTCCGCGACGAGATGCACCGCCTGGTCGAACTCGCCGCCGACGACGCCGCCTCGCGCCGTTTCGGCCGGCTGACGACCGCGCTGGCCCTGGTCGAACTCAATGAGGACCGGGGCGTGTTCGGCCCCTGCCCGAGCCCGCAGGCCGATGTGCCGCGGCGGGTGCACCGGCTGCTGGCGCCCCGCGGCCGGCTCACCGCCGCCCACCGTCTGCGCCTGACGGCGGTGGCGTCGCTCGTGCCGGTGGTCCCGGTCCTGGTCACGCTCGTTCCGGGACTGCACGCGCTGGGCTGAGCGGAGCGGGGAAGCCGCGAATCCGCCGACTCCCGGCCCCTGGACATCAGCTCTCGGAACCGGCGCCGACCCCGGGGACCCATTAGGTGCCTCAGGACACCATGCGGGGAAGAGCGAGCCCGTCTCGGACGATCCCCCGCGTCGCCCGAGACGGGCGGCATGCCGACCAGGCCCTCACAGGGGCCGGTCCGCCTGCGTTGAGTATAGTTGGCTGGCAGCCAGTCAACGCAGGAGTTACAGCATGTCCCCGCGCAGCGCCTCGGTCAATGAAGAGTTGCGGCGGCGTTCCCGGGAACGGCTTCTCCAGTCGGCGGTCGAACTGGTCGCCGAACACGGGTACGACGCGACGACGCTCGGCGCCATCGCCGACCGGGCGGGCTCGGCACGCGGCCTGGTGTCGTACTACTTCCCCGGAAAGCGCCAGCTGGTGCAGTCCGCCGTGCACCGGCTGATGCACCGCACACTGGAGGAGGCACTGGAGCGCGAGCCCCGCACCGAGGACGGCCGGGAGCGGCTGGCGCGCGCCATCGACGCGATCCTGGGTCTGGCGGTGGACCGGCCGGTGCTGATGCGCCAGCACATGGCGGGCATCCTCCAGGCCGAGGGCTTCGTGCAGTGCCCGGAACAGCAGCGGCTGTCGTACCTGCTGCGGGACACGGTGGCGCGGCGCGGCTCGGCCGACGTCGACGCGGACTACCCGATGCTGCGGGCGCTGCTGATGGGCGCGGTGTACGCGGCGCTGGTGCCCGGCGCGCCCATGCCGGTGCCGGCACTGCGGGCGGAGCTGTTCGAGCGTTACGGCCTGGACTGGGACATGGGCATGCCGCCGGGCGCGGACGCCCCCGGTGGTTCCTGCGGCGCCGACGTGTCCCGCTTCTTCGCGACGGACCGGCCGGAGTAGCAGGCCGGCCGCCGGTCCGGGCTGCCCCTCGCGGGCCGGGAGAGGCGGCGGTCCGGGGCGGGCGGGTGACATGCCGCCGGGGCGGTGTCGTGGCGCTTACCCGCCGGCATCCCCGGTGCCATGCTGGGAGACATCAGCGCTCTCCTGCGACCGCCGGGGTAAGGAGTTCCGCCGTGCTGCGTGTCGCCGTCGTCGGCTCGGGGCCGAGCGGGTGCTACACCGCTCAGGGCCTCGTCCAGCAGGACCCCTCGGTACGCGTCGACGTCCTCGACCGGCTGCCGTGCCCGTACGGGCTCGTCCGCTACGGCGTGGCGCCGGACCACGAGAAGATCAAGTCGCTCCAGGGCAGTCTGCGCGCGGTGCTGGAGCACGAGCGGGTCAGATTCCTCGGCGGGGTGCGGATCGGCGGCCCCGACGGGCTGCCCGTCGACAGGCTGCGGCAGCTGTACCACGCGGTGGTGTACTGCGTGGGCGCCTCCACCGACCGCCGGCTCGGCGTCCCGGGCGAGGAGCTGCCGGGGAGCTGGTCGGCGACGGAGTTCGTGTCCTGGTACAGCGCCCACCCGGACGCCGTGGACGGCGGTTTCGTACGGAACGCCCGCAGCGCCGTGGTCGTCGGCGTGGGCAACGTGGCCGTGGACGTCACCCGCATGCTGGCCCGGGGCGCGGCCGAGCTGAACCCCACCGACATGCCCGAGGCCGCGCTCGCCGCGCTCGCCGCGAGCCGGGTGACCGACATCCACATGGTGGGCCGGCGCGGCCCCTCGCAGGCCCGGTTCACCACCAAGGAACTGCGGGAGCTGGCGGACCTGCCGGACACCGATGTGATCGTCGACCCGGCGGAACTGGCGCTGGACCCCGCGTGCGCGGACCCCTCGGCACTGCCGGCCGCCCAGCGCCGCAACGTGGAGGTGCTGCGCGAGTGGGCGCGCACGCCGCTGCGCGGCGGCTCCCGCCGCATCCACCTGCGGTTCTTCCTGCGCCCGGTCGAACTGCTCGGCGCCGGCGGACAGGTGGCCGCGGTGCGCCTGGAACGGACGGCGCCGGACGGCCGGGGCGGAGTGAGGGGCACGGGGAGGTACGAGGAGCTGGCGGCGCAGCTGGTGCTGCGGTCGGTCGGCTATCGCGGGGTGCCGCTGGACGGGCTGCCGTTCGACCCCGCCACCGGCACCGTGCCGCACCGGGCGGGCCGGGTGCTGCGCGAGGGCGTCGTCGCGCCCGGTGAGTACGTGGCCGGATGGATCAAGCGGGGTCCCACCGGCGTCATCGGCACCAACCGGCCGTGCGCGAAGGAGACGGTGGCCTCGCTGCTCGCGGACGCGCCGGACCTCGTCCGCGCGCCGGTGCCCGAGGACGCCTTGGCGGCGCTGCGCGCGGAGGGTGGGGAACCGGTCGGATGGGCGGGCTGGCAGGCCATCGAACGGGCCGAGGCGCGGCTCGGCGCCTCGCTCGGCCGGAGCGTCGTCAAGCTGCCCGACTGGGAATCGCTCCGGGCGGCGGCCCGCACGGCGCCGCGGTAGGCGCGCCGCCCGGGACGGCCGACGCGTCTCAGGCCCCCGCCAGGCGTCCCTCCTGGCGGGCGGCGGCGTCGAGGAGGCTGTCGAGCAGGCCCGGGAAGAGGGCGTCGAGGTCGTCGCGGCGCAGGCCGTTCATCTTCGCGGTGCCCCGGTAGACCTGCCGGATCACCCCGGCCTCGCGCAGCACGCGGAAGTGGTGCGTGGTGGTCGACTTGCTGACGGGCACGTCGAAGTCCGAGCAGGCCAGCTCGCCGCTGCCGACGGCGAGTTCCCGCACGATGCGCAGGCGCAGCGGGTCGGACAGCGCGTGCAGCACGCCCTCCAGGCGGATCTCACGCGGCGCGGGGTGCGCGAGGGCACGGCTGCCGGCGGCGGGGACGGAGGCAGGGGCGGTCACGGCGGCTCCACTTCGTACGAGGCAGCTCATTCTACGAGGAACATCGTAGTTTGACAGTCGCCGTACTACGAGAGCTATCGTACAAGCCGACCACCGCTCCCGTGACGAATGGAGTCCGCCGTGAGTGCGCTCTTCGAGCCCTGGACACTGCGCGAAGTGACGATCCCCAACCGGGTCTGGATGCCCCCGATGTGCCAGTACTCGGCCGAACCCGAGGGCCCGCTGACCGGCGTCCCGCACGACTGGCACTTCGCCCACTACGCGGCGCGCGCCACCGGCGGCACGGGGCTGATCATCGTGGAGGCGACCGCCGTGTCGCCGCAGGGCCGGATCTCCCCCTACGACCTCGGCATCTGGAACGACGCCCAGGTCGAGGCGTTCCGCCGGATCACCCGCTTCCTCAAGGGCCAGGGCACGGTGCCGGCGGTCCAGCTGGGGCACGGCGGCCGCAAGGCGTCGACGGACCGGCCCTGGCGGGGCGGCGCGCCGGTCGGGCCGGACCAGCACGGCTGGCAGGCGGTGGCGCCGAGCGCGGTGCCCTTCGACGAGCGGCACCCGGTCCCGGACGAGCTGACGGCCGAGCAGATCCAGGGGATCGTGCGGCAGTTCGCGGACGCGGCGCGCCGCGCCCTGACCGCCGGCTTCGAGATCGTCGAGATACACGGTGCCCACGGCTACCTGATCAACGAGTTCCTCTCGCCGTACTCCAACCACCGCACGGACGCCTACGGCGGCTCGTACGAGAACCGGGTGCGGTTCGCGCTGGAGGTCGTGGACGCGGTGCGGGCGGTGTGGCCCGAGGACAAGCCGCTCTTCTTCCGGATCTCCGCCACCGACTGGCTGGAGGAGGGCGGTTGGACGGCCGACGACACGGTGCGCTTCGCGGCCGAGCTGCACGCGCACGGCGTCGATCTGCTCGACGTCTCCACCGGTGGCAACGTGCCCGGCGCGAGCATCCCGACGGGCCCCGGCTACCAGGTGCCGTTCGCCGCGCGGGTGAAGGCCGAGACACCGATGCCGGTGGCCGCCGTGGGCCTGATCACCGAGCCGGAGCAGGCCGAGAAGATCCTGGTCAACGGCGAGGCCGACGCCGTCCTGCTCGGCCGCGAGCTGCTGCGCGACCCGTTCTGGGCCCGGCACGCGGCCCGCGGGCTGGGCGGCCAGGTCCACGTGCCGGACCAGTACCACCGGTCCGTCTGACCGACGGGGCACGGGCGCCGGTCAGGTCCCGGCGGTGGCGGCGGCCTCCTGGCCCCGCCCCTTCGGCAGCAGCCGTCCGACCGTCTCCTCCAGGCGGGGCAGCGCACGCTGGCCCGCAAGGGCGAGGGCGATGGCCGCGACGACACCGGCCCAGGCGACCGGCCCGAGCGGTGTGCAGCCGAAGACCCGGCTGACGCCCGGGGTCTGCACCATGGCGACCAGGGCGACGGCCGAGCCGAGGGACGTGACCTGGACCAGCCTGCTGTCCCGGCGGTCGAGGAGGGTCTGCGCGAGCTGGGTGCCGACCACCCCGCACAGCGCCATCGTGCCCGAGCGGCGCGCGGTGCCCGGGGTGAAACGCCCGATCAGCCAGGCCGTGACCGCGCCCAGGCAGGTGGTCAGCGCCCGGTGGCGGATCTGCCGGATCAGCGGCTCCCCCAGGACCCCGCCGGCCGCGTCCTCCGGGGAGCCGGCGCGTGCCCGCGCGACGTCCTCCTTGGGCGTGACCGCCACCGCCATGGCCGGGAACAGGTCGGTGAAGAGGTTCACCATCAGCATCTGCCGGGTGGACAGCGGCGCCCGGCCCGCCAGCAGGGTGCCGATGATGCCGAAGCCGACCTCGCCCGCGTTGCCGCCGATCAGGATGGCGATGGCGTCGGCGACGCTGTGCCACAGGGCGCGGCCCTCGCCGATCGCGTCGATCAGGACGGTGAGGTCGTCGTCGGTGAGGACGATGTCGGCGGCGTTGCGCGCGGCGGCCGAGCCGCGGGCGTTGATGCCGACGCCGATGTCGGCGGCCCGGATCGCGGCCGCGTCGTTGGCGCCGTCGCCGACCATGCCCACCACCCGCCCGGCGTCCCGCAGCGCCTCGACGACCTGGAGTTTCTGCTCGGGTGCCACCCGGGCCACCACGCCCGCGTCGCGCAGCATCCGGGCCCGGGCGGAGCGGTCGGCGGCGGCGAGTTCGTCGCCGGTGACCACGGTGGTGTCCTCGGGCCAGCCGAGTTCGGTGGCGATGGCCCGCGCGGTCTGCGGATGGTCGCCGGTGAGCATGACCGGCCGTACTCCCTCCTCGTACAGACCGTGCACGAGGGTCGTGGAGGTCTCGCGGGGAACGTCCGACAGGGCCAGCAGACCGGTGAACTCCAGGTCCTGCAGGGCCCGTTCGAGTGCGTCCGCCTCCTTCTCGCCCTCGGTGAGCCGGCGCTGCGCCACCGCCAGGACGCGCAGTCCGCTCCCGGCGAGGGAGTGCGAGGTGTCGGCGGCGTGCGAGGGCAGGGCGGGGCAGGCGGGCAGGACGGTCTCCGGGGCGCCCTTGACCACGAGCAGGCGCTGCCCGTCGGCGGTCCGGCCGACGGCCGCCGCGTAACCGCGGGCCGCCTCGAACCCGAGCCCTTCGAGCTGCGTCCAGTCCGGATCGGGCCGCGCCGCGTCCAGGACCGCCTCGTCGGTGGCGTGCACCGGCCGGTCGGAGCCGCCGTTCAGGCGCGGGCAGGCCCGCGCGGCGGCGCGGAGGGTGCCCGCGCCCGCCTCGTCGCCCACCGCGTGGACGGTGCCGCCGCCGTCGGAGATCCGGACCAGGCGCAGCCGGTTCTCGGTGAGGGTGCCGGTCTTGTCGAAGCAGAGGGTGTCCATGCGGCCCAGCGCCTCCAGGGTGCGCGGCGTGCGCACGAGGACACCGCCCCGGCTGAGCCGGCGGGCCGCGGCCAGCTGCGCCACGGTCGCCACCAGCGGCAGTCCCTCGGGCACGGCGGCCACCGCGACGGCCACCCCGCCGCTGACCGCCTCCCGGATGGGAGTGCCGCGCAGCAGGGCAAGACCGGTCACCGCCGCGCCGCCCGCGAGGGTCAACGGCAGTGCCCTGCGGGTGAGTTCCTGCAGGCGGGCCTGGACCCCGGCGGCCGGGGGCGTACGGGCGGCCAGGTGCACGGCGCGGGCTGCCTCGGTCAGCTCGCCGGTCTCCACGACGACGGCCCTCGCCTGCCCGGCCACCACGGTGGTGCCCTCGAAGACCATGCAGAGCCGGTCGGCGACGGCGGCGTGCGGGGTGGGGTCGGTCTGTTTCTGCACCGGCAGGGACTCCCCGGTCAGCGCGGACTCGTCGACCTCCAGGCCCGCCTGCCACAGCAGCCGGGCATCGGCGGGCACCACGTCGTCGCCCTTGAGCTCGATCACGTCGCCGGGGCTGAGCTTTCCCGCGTCGACGGTGCGGGTGCCTGCGGCGGGCGCCTGACCGGCCGTGGGCGCCAGGCGTGCCTTCTGCTTCTGCTCGGCCAGCAGCCCGGACAGCGCCCGTTCGGCGCGCAGCCGCTGGACGCCGCCGACCAGGGCGTTCAGGTCGAGGGCGCCGACGACGAGCAGGGCGTCCACCACGGAGCCGAGCAGCGCGGAGGCCGCCGAGCCGACCGCCAGGACGGGGGTGAGGGGGTCCTGGAGTTCGCCGCGCACGGCCCGCCCGAGGTCGTACGTCCAGCGGGCCGGGGTGAGGACCGGGTGGCGGAAGGCGCCGCCGACGGCCTCGCGGACGCGGCCGGCGGCCCGCTCCACGGGTGTCGGCTCGTCGGCCGGTTCCCGCTCCAGCCGTTCCCTGGCCTCGTCCGTCCCGAGCTCGTGCCAGGGCACACGCGGGTGCGGACGGGGGGCGCGGGCGGCGGCCACGCCCAGGGCGGCGCGCGCCCCCGAGAGCAGGGCGGTGGCCGCCGCGGCGTCGACCGGGGCGTGCCGCAGGCCGGGCAGCACGGACCGGCGGCCGCGGCCCCCCTTGGACTCGCCGACGGCGACCATGAGCCCGGACAGCGCGGCGCCGGACCGGGCCAGGGTCTGCGACCGGCGGCCCACCCGGCGGGCGGCCGGGACCGCGGTGAGCAGCCGCCACACGTCGGGCAGGCCGTGCAGGGCCAGGACGTCGGCGCCCCACACGACGGCGCCGTCGCGGTCGGTGAGGGCCACGGCGATGTCGCTGCCGCGCAGCCCGGCCAGGACGTCGTGGTCGTCGGCCGACCGCACCCGGGCGACGGTGACGACCGCGCCCTCGTCCTCGTCGCGGCGCAGCCCGTACACCACGTCGTCGAGGGGCCGCCGCGCGTCCACCACCTCGTCGGCCAGCCCGGTGATGTCCTCCAGGGCCGGGTCGCCCACGAGGACGACCCTGAGGCCGGCCCGGCGGGCGGCATCCAGGACGGGTTCGGCCCAGGGGTCGGCCCTGCCGTCCTCGGCGCGCAGCGCGCTCGGGTGCAGGACGACGGTGCCGGTCATCTCCAGCTGCCGCAGCCGCTCCGGGTCGCGCACCAGCACGCCGGTGCGGGCCAGCGCGGCGCTGAGCACGGCGTGGAAGACGGCGGGGCCGTAGCGGGCGGCCTTGGGCGAGCCGGAGAGTACCGCCTCGGCCGCGTCGGACCCGACGTGCTTGACCAGCAAGGTGGCCGCCGCGCCGATCAGGCTGCCGGCGGAGGCGTGGTTGGCGTAATCCTGGGCGGGCGAGACGCGCAGCGGCGGGCGCGGGCGGTCGTCGGTGCCGACGCTGATCCGCCCGGGCGAGCACAGCTGGTCGTGCACCGAGTCGAAGGCGGCCGAGCGGGCCACGGTATCGGCGAGCTGGCAGCCGCGCAGGGCGCCGTCGAGCACGAGCGAGGTGGGGGTCTGCCCGACGCTGTGCACGGCGGCGTTGGCGCACGCGAGCAGCAGGTCCGTCCGGTCGGCGCCGAGCCGGGCGCGCAGCCGGGCGCGGAAGCGCGGGTTCTCCCTGAGCAGGGTCACCACCGCGGTCGCCACGCGCGGCGACGGCGGCAACCGGAGCCAGTACGCGGCCAGGCCCACGGCGATGCCCAGCAGGTCCGCGCCGAGCGTGGCCGCCGCGGACCGCACCCCGGCGGGGTCGGCGGGATGCGTCATCTCCTCCGGGTCGCCGCCCGCCAGGGCCAGGCCGCTGCGGGCGGCCAGGTCGGCGGCGTGCTCCAGGACCCGGTCGGAGAACTCGTCCTCGGTGACGCTGACGACCAGACGGCCGAGCCCCTGGTCCCAGTAGGCGAAGAGGACGTCGGGCCGCTCGGCGAGCTTCCCGGCCACCCGGCGCGCCAGGTGCGCGGTGCCGCCGGCGCGCCGTACCGCGTCCGGCTCGGCGGCGCGCAGCGCGATATGGGCGCGCGTCCCTGAGCGCCAGGTGCCGCCGGCTGTGGGGAGCGTGTTGCGGGCGACCCGCGCGACGCGCACCGCGGCGTCCGCGCCGCGTACGCCGGCGCGTGCCGCCCCGGCCGCCGCCCCGGCGGCCACCCCGACCGCCGGGGCGGCGGCCCGGGCGAGCACCCGGGGCGCCGCGGGCAGCGACCTGACGGCGGCCGAGGGCGCGGTCAGCAGTCCAGGCACCATGGCGCGCCCTCAGAGAGTGGTGCGGCCGGGCCGCGCCGTGGGGCCGAGGGGACCGGTGGCCGCGGGGCCGGTGGCCGACTTCTCCGCAGTCGCCTTGCCGGCCGGCGCCTTGCCCGCCGGGGGCCTGCCCGTCGACTGCCGACCGGCCGGGGTCGTGCCCCGCTCCCGGTCGCCGGCGGTCTTCGGCGCGGGGTCGTCGGCCGGCACCGGGCCGGGCGACGACGGCGGCGTTCCGGCGGGTCCGGTACGGCCTGCGCCGCGGCCGGCCGGACGGGAGGTGAGCGCCGCGGTGGCGATGTCCTCCGCCGGTTCACCGGTCGCGTGGGTGCGCCTGGCCCGCCGGGGGGCGACGCCCGGGCTCGCGGACGCGCCGGCGGCGCCGGGGGGCTCGGTGGCCGGGGCCGCGGCTGCGGAGTCCGTGGTGCCGGAGGCGGTCGCCGAGGTGCCGGTGCCCGTGTCTCCTGCCGTGCCGGTCTCCCCCGCGCCGTTCTCCGCTTCCCCTGCCGTCAGGCGTCCGGGCTCGCGGGGCTCCTCGGAGCGCTCCGGCCGGGGCTGGGTGAGCCAGGCGACGGCCGCTCCGGTGAGCGCGACGGGCCACTCCACGACCCCGGCGACGCCGAGGACCCCGGCGCCCGTGTAGACCGCGATCCGCCGTCCCTTCGGCGACACGGCGCCGACCTTGTTCAGTGTGCCCTGTGCGGCCCTGCCCACCGTCCCGGCGCCGGGTACCCTCCGCAGCACCGAGGCCGCGCCGTGCAGGGGCGCCGCAAGGACTGACGACGACTTCTGCTCAGCCATGACTCTCCTCGCCTGGGTGAGATCCCTTCCGTGCCCCCCGGGTGCCCTCGACCGTGCTGGTCATCCCGCTCATCTCAGGGAACTCCAGGGTCCGCGTCCGCGCCACCGGCCGCGCCGCCCGCTCGGCCGGACGGCTCTCTCCGCCCCGGCGCGGCACGGCTCCCGCCGGGTCGACGGCGCCCGGCCGACAGCCGTCCTTCGCGCCCCCTGGACGTTCCTCCCGGGGCATTGCCCGGAGAGCGCAGCACGATCTCAGCAGCACGTCCGCGCCGCAGCCGGCGCGCACCGGCCGCCGGCCTGGCCGCGCTCGGCTTTCGGCGTGCATCAGCAGGGCATCACCACAAGGGATCCCGTACCGCGGCCCACACGGCGCCCGGTCGCTCACCGCCCCGCGTGGCCGAGCATCTCCTCGGTCAGCTCGCGCCGGTAGTCGGTGTAGGCGGCGCGCAGTTCCGGGCCGGGCCAGCGGCCGGGCAGCAGCGGGGCGGGCAGCACGGGGTCCGCCAGCAGGTGCCGTACCACCGCGGCGAGGGCGGTGAAGCGGTCGGCGGGCCGGTCGCCGCGCGCCACATGGGCGAGCAGTGCCCGGGCCGTCGCCGCCCACGCCTCCAGCGGCCACAGGCGGGCGGCGAGGTCCTCGCCCGGCTCCTCGGGCCGGGCGGTGAAGCGCCGGACCACGTCGTCCAGGTCGCCGGGCCAGGGGCGGCGCAGGTTGGCGGGGCGCAGCCAGACGCCCTCGCGGAGTTCGGCCAGCCGCAGGGCGGTCAGCCGGGTGCGCAGGGCGGCGCGTTCGGCGGGCCCGCGGCCGGTCGCCGTGACCACCGCCATCTCCCACGCGCCGGTCCAGTCGCGGGTGTGCGGGTGCACGGCCGCGTCCTGGCGGCGCTGGCGTTCCAGCAGGCGTTCGCTGAGGCGGTAGACGCCGTCCGCGCGCCGCAGATCGCCGGCGGCCACCATGCGGCTGAGCGCCGCCCGGAGGGTGGAGCCGCCGATCCCGAAGGGCTCGACGGCCCGCAGCAGGTCCCGTACCGGCAGTTCCGGCGGGTGCGTGCCCAGCAGCAGGCTGAGGACGACGGACCGCGCGGACAGCGGACGCAGGTCCACCGCGGTGGACTCGGAGGCGTTCATGGTCACGTACTGTACGGACGCGATGTTGCACTATTGCTACGGTCGCAGACGAACTGCAACACTGCCGGTATGGCTTCGACACTCGCGCACGAGCAGCAGGACCGGCGGGCCGCACGGCCCGCGCCGACGCCGCAGGACCGGGCCCTGGAGGAACGGCCGCAGCCGCCCGGGGCGTACGCCACGCACGACGTCACCAACCAGCCCCCGCCCCTGAGCCCCTACGACGCCGCCGAGGACGCCGCCCTGCTGGAGGGGCTGCGCCGGGAGGGCGCCGGATGGGCCGAGCAGGCCGTACGGCGGCTCGGCGCGCTGGCCGGGAGCGCCGAGGCGCAGGAGTGGGCGGAGCAGGCCGACCGGCACGAGCCGGAGCTGCGCACCCACGACCGGTACGGGCACCGAATCGACGAGGTGGACTTCCACCCGAGCTGGCACCACCTGATGCGGACCGCGGTCGCCGAGGGACTGGCCGGCGCACCGTGGGCCGACGGCCGGCCCGGCGCGCATGTGGCCCGTACGGCGGGCGGGCTGGTGTGGGGGCACACCGACGCCGGGCACGGCTGCCCGACCTCGATGACATACGCCGCGGTGCCCGCGCTGCGCGCCCAGCCCGACCTGGCCGCCGTCTACGAGCCGCTGCTGACCAGCAGGGTGTACGAGCCCGGGCTGCGGAGGCCGACGGACAAGCCGGGCCTGCTGGCGGGCATGGGCATGACCGAGAAGCAGGGCGGCTCGGACGTACGGACCAACACGACGGCGGCCGTGCCGACCGCCGAGCCCGGGGTGTACACGCTGCGCGGACACAAGTGGTTCACCTCGGCGCCCATGTGCGACGTCTTCCTGGTGCTGGCGCAGGCCCCGGGTGGGCTGTCCTGCTTCCTGGTGCCGCGCGTCCTGCCCGACGGCAGTCGCAACGCCTTCCGCATCCAGCGGCTCAAGGACAAGCTCGGCAACCGGTCCAACGCCTCCTGCGAGCCGGAGTTCGACGGGACGGTCGCCTGGCTGGTCGGGCCGGAGGGGCGGGGCGTCAAGACGATCATCGAGATGGTCAACTGCACCCGTCTGGACTGCGTGACGATGTCGGCGGCGCTGATGCGCAAGACGCTCGTCGAGGCGGGCCATCACACGCTGCACCGCCGGGCCTTCGGCGCGCGCCTGGCCGACCAGCCGCTCATGCGCAACGTGCTGGCCGATCTGGCGCTGGAGTCGGAGGCGGCCACGACGCTCACCCTGCGGCTGGCCGGCGCGGCGGACCGGGCGGTGCGCGGGGAGGGCCCCGGGGAGGTGGCGTTCCGGCGGATCGCCACCGCCGTCGGCAAGTACTGGGTCACGAAGCGGGGCCCGGCCTTCACCGCGGAGGCCCTGGAGTGCCTCGGCGGCAACGGCTACGTCGAGGAGTCCGGCATGCCCCGCCACTACCGCGAGGCGCCCCTGCTGTCGATCTGGGAGGGATCGGGCAACGTCAACGCCCTGGACGTGCTGCGGGCGCTCGGCCGCGAGCCCGGCGCCGCGGAGGCGCTGTTCGCCGAACTGTCCCTGGCGCGGGGCGCGGACGCCCGGCTGGACGCGGCCGTCACCGGCCTCAGGAACGGTCTCGGTGAGGCGTCTTCGTTCGGCGCGCGCCGCCTGGTGGAGCGGATGGCGCTGACCCTCCAGGCGTCGCTGCTGGTCAGGCACGCCCCGGCCGCCGTCGCCGACGCCTTCTGCGCGACCCGGCTCGGTGGCGAGGGCGGCCACGCCTTCGGCACCCTGCCGGACTCGGCGGACGTGGACACGATCCTGGGTCGGGCGCTGCCCGGGACGGTGTGAGCCGCCGCTGAGGCGAGGGGGGCGGCGGCGCGTTCAGGAAGGTCTGCGGCCCCACAGCGGGTCGAAGCGCGCCCACTCCACGTCCCACTGCTCCAGCCGCCGGCGTTCCAGACGGTCCCGCAGGAGGCGGCCGCAGGCGAGGGGCACGGCGGCTGCGCTCAGCCCGACCAGGCCGCCGATCGCCAGGGACCGGGCGCGGGCCTGGTTCACCGTCGGCGGCTGGGTCACCAGTCTGCCCGCGGGGTCGGTCCAGACGCTGACGGCCGCGCCGACGGCGCTGCCGGAGGCCACCCGGGTCCCGCCGGTGCGGGCCGTCCCGTCGGGCGCGGTCCAGCGCACCTCGCCCCACACCGAGGCGGGACGGCCGCCGCGGCCCTGTCCGGCGCCGGCGGCGCCGCTGTCGTCCCCGCCGCCGCCGGCGCCCCCCGCGGTGGCGGAGACCGGGCCGGAGGCCTTCTGCGTCACCAGGGCCACGGTGGGCCGCCACTCCTCACGCTCCTGGTCCAGCCCGTGCCGCACGCTGCGCCCGCCGGACCAGCCGACGAGGACGCCGACGGTGACGGTGAGGAGCCAGACGCCGAGCACGACCCAGGCCTCCACGGCGTCGGAACGGCGCTTGAGCGGGTTGCGGCGCCACCGCCAAAGCCGCACGCCGGGACCACGGAAGCCCATCGAGGCGTCCTCCTCACGTGTGCGCGGACAGGCCGGACCGCTCTTCCATACGGAAGGCGGCCCCGCGATGCTCACGCCGGGTTCCCCCGGCCGCCGGTCCCATGGCCGCGAGGCTCCGGCACGACCGGTCGAGCGGCCCGTCGCACGACCGTCCGGCGTACCGACCATGCCGCTCCGACCTGCGACGACGCCGTCGCGCCGGTGACTGTCAGTGGTCAGGTGCAGACTGGCGGGTGTCCGGGACGAAGACGTCCGGGACAAGTGTCGTGGAGGTGATCGGCATGACCGAGGTACTGCTCGCCGTGGGCACCCGCAAGGGTCTGTTCATCGGACGGCGGCGCGCCGGCGACTGGGAGTTCGACGACCGTCCCCACTTCAACGCCCAGTCCGTGTACTCGGTCGCGATCGACACCCGCGGCCCCGTCCCCCGGCTGCTGGCCGGCGGCGACAGCGCGCACTGGGGCCCGTCGGTGTTCCACTCCGACGACCTGGGGCGCACCTGGACGGAACCGGCCCGCCCCGCGGTGAAGTTCCCCAAGGACACCGGCGCCTCGCTGGAGCGGGTGTGGCAGCTCCATCCGGCGGCGGCGGAACCGGAGGTGGTGTACGCGGGCACCGAGCCCGCCGCCCTGTACCGGTCCGAGGACCGCGGCGAGAGCTTCGAGCTGGTGCGCCCGCTGTGGGAACATCCCACGCGGTCGAGATGGGTGCCGGGCGGCGGCGGTGAGGGTCTGCACACCGTGGTGACGGACCGGCGCGATCCGAACGCCGTGACGGTCGCCGTGTCGACCGCCGGGGTGTTCCGCACCTCGGACGGCGGGGCGAGCTGGTCCCCCGCGAACCACGGCGTCTCCGCCGTGTTCCTGCCGGACCCGGACCCGGAGTTCGGCCAGTGCGTCCACAAGGTCGCCCAGGACTCGGCCGACCTCGACCGGCTGTACCTGCAGAACCACTGGGGCGTGTACCGCAGCGACGACGGCGGCGCCCACTGGACGGACATCGGCGAGGGGCTGCCCTCGACGTTCGGCTTCGCCGCGGCCGCCCATCCGCACCGCGGCGGGACGGCGTACGTCTTCCCGATCAACGCCGACGCGGACCGGGTGCCGGCCGGCCGTCGCTGCCGGGTGTTCCGCACCCAGGACGCGGGCCGCAGCTGGGAGCCGCTGTCGGCGGGCCTGCCGCAGGAGGACCACTACGGCACGGTGCTGCGCGACGCGCTGTGCACCGACGACGCCGACCCGGCGGGCGTCTACTTCGGCAACCGCAACGGCGAGGTGTACGCCTCGGCGGACGACGGCGACAGCTGGCGGCAGCTGGCCGCGCATCTGCCGGACGTGCTGTGCGTGCGCGCGGCGGTGATCGGATGACGACGTCGGGCGTCCTCGGTCCGCATCCGGCGCCGGACGCACCGCTTCGGTCGTCTTCGGCCGGTGTCCGGCAACCGCTTGATCATCGCCCGGTGCCCGGCAGTAGGGTGACGCCCGTGGCACCACGACCCCTGCACGAAATCGTCGAAGCCGGCTGGGCCAAGGCCCTGGAACCCGTCGCCGGACGGATCGCCCAGATGGGCGACTTCCTGCGCGCGGAGATCGCCGCGGGACGCACCTACCTCCCGGCCGGGGCGAACGTCCTGCGCGCCTTCCAGCAGCCCTTCGACGACGTACGCGTCCTGATCGTCGGCCAGGACCCGTACCCGACCCCGGGGCACGCGGTGGGGCTGTCGTTCTCGGTGGCGCCCGAGGTGCGCCCGCTGCCCGGCAGCCTCATCAACATCTACCGCGAGCTGACCAGCGACCTGGGGCTGCCCCAGCCGTCCTCCGGCGATCTGACGCCGTGGACGCGGCAGGGCGTGCTGCTGCTCAACAGGGCGCTCACCACGGCCCCGCGCAAGCCGGGCGCCCACCGCGGCAAGGGCTGGGAAGAGGTCACCGAGCAGGCGATCCGGGCGCTGGCGGCGCGCGGCAAGCCCCTGGTGTCGATCCTGTGGGGCCGTGACGCCCGCAACCTCCGCCCGCTGCTGGGCGATCTGCCCTCGGTGGAGTCGGCCCACCCCTCCCCCATGTCCGCCGACCGCGGCTTCTTCGGCTCCCGTCCGTTCAGCCGCGCCAACGACCTGCTGATCGGGCAGGGCGGACAGCCCGTGGACTGGCGTCTGCCGTGACGGGCGGTGCGGCGGCCGGTCCGGCAGGGTTCCTCGCCGTCGACTCCGGCGGCTCCGGTGTCCGGGCCGTCGTCGGGGTGCCCGGCCGGGGACCGCTCGCCGAGCGCCGGTCCACGGAACCGGTGCGCACCGGGGACCGCGGCATCGACCCCGGGCACCTGATGGCCCAACTGGTGCCCATGGCCCGGGCGTTGACCGCCGAGGCCGGGGTGGGCCGGCTGGCGTCCGCCGTCGTGGGGGCCGCCGGGTTCGCCACCCTGGGCGACGCCCTGCGCGCCGAGCTGCCCGGCGCGCTGGCGCGCGAACTGGGCGTGCGTGAGGTCGCGTTGGCCGCCGACGCCGTCACCGCCTATGCCGGTGCGCTCGGTTCACGTCCCGGCGCGGTGATCGCCGCCGGGACGGGGCTGATCGCGCTCGGCACCGATCTGGCCGGCTGGCGGCGCGCGGACGGCTGGGGGCATCTGCTGGGCGACTGCGGCGGCGGGGCGTGGATCGGCCGGGCCGGGCTGGAGGCCGCGCTGCGCGCCCACGACGGACGCGACGGCGGTTCGGCGGCGCTGCTGGCCCGCGCCGAGGAGGCGTTCGGGCCGATGCGCGAACTGCCCGGCCGGCTCTACCCGCGCCCCGACCGCGCCGCCGTCCTCGCCTCCTTCGCCCCCCAGGTGGCCGCCTGCGCCGCCGGCGACCCGGTCGCGGCCGGAGTGCTGCGCGCCGCCGCCCGGCACATGGCCGAGTCGGCCGCCGCCGTGTGTCCGCCGGGGGGCGAGCCGCTCGTCGCCCTCACCGGGGGCCTCTTCAAGATGGGCGACCCGCTGCTCCTCCCGCTGGAGCGGGAGCTGACCCTGCGGCTGCCGCACGCGCGGCACGTCGCCGCCGAGGGCGATCCGCTGCACGGCTCCGCGCGCATCGCGGCCGAACTGGCCGAGGGAGCGCTCACCCTGCCGGGTGACGAGAAGATGCTGTACGTCCCACCGGCACAAAGGGACTGATCCCCCGACCGATCGCCCACATCCCGACGTGTCGAGCACGCGTCGGACAAGTGCGCCGATGTCCTGGGCGAGTTGTCTCTTCCGAGCCTTTTGCGCACATCGAACACGCTTGATCAGTACGTAACCCATCAGACAAAACCGGACGGAAACCGCTCACCTGCACCCTCCCCGAACAGGGGCACCGCGAAAGCCAGTAACATGCGGCGCCATGAGCTCCCCCACTGGGCCCGCGTCCGGCCTGCCAGTACGAATGCCGCGCCCCCGCCAGCCCGGACGGCACCGCCGACCCGAACCGCTGGCGGCTCCCGAGGGCGCGCCCGCGCTCGTCCTCGCGGTGCCGGGTACGCCCGGCGCCGCCACGCGCGGCCTCGCCGAGGAGGTCGTGAGCATCGCCCGTTCCGAGCTGCCCGGCCTCGACGCCCTGATCGGGTACGTGGACGGCGACGACTCGGAGTTCCCGACCCTGCAGTCCGTACTCTCGCGCGCGGCCGACGAGCGCACCGCCCGCTACGAGCAGGCCCTCGCGGCCGGCGTCGAGGCCAAGGAGCCCGACGGCCCGGTGGCGGTCGTCGTGCCGCTGCTCGCCGGCCCGGACAGCGCGCTGCTGCGCCAGGTCCGCCAGGCCGTCATGGACAGCCGGGTCGCGGCCGAGCTGACCGACGTCCTCGGCCCGCACCCGCTGCTCGCCGAGGCGCTGCACGTCCGGCTGTCGGAGGCAGGGCTGGCCCGCGCCGACCGCGCCCGGCTGTTCACCGTGGCGACCGCGGCGGACGGCATCATCCTGGCCTCGGTCGGCGGCGACGAGGCCGTGCAGGCCGCCGGGATCACCGGCATGCTGCTGGCCGCCCGCCTCGCCGTCCCGGTGATGGCCGCCGCCCTGGACCAGGAGGGCTCCATCTCGGCCGTCGCCGAGCAGCTGCGCTCCTCCGGCTCCCAGCAGCTGGCCCTGGCGCCGTACCTGATCGGCCCGGAGATCGACGCGGAGCTGGTCGTCGCCGCCGCCAAGGAGGCGGACTGCTCCGCCGCCGAGGCGCTCGGCGCCTACCCGGCGATCGGCAAGCTCGCCCTGGCCAAGTACACGACGGCCCTGGGCATCGCGCCGCAGCAGCCGCAGGGCACACCGGTCCACTGATCTCGGCGCAGCCGCGCAACCCGGGCACGACGCACGGACGTACGACCGCGTGAACGCGGTGGAGGGCCCGCTCCGCACAGCCGGGGCGGGCCCTTCGTCATGCCGCGGACCGGGCCTCGCTGCGGGCGGGGCCGTACGGGCGCGGCTCAGCCGAAGACGACGCAGGAGGCCGCCGGCACGCGCACCGCGCCGACTCGCTCCGGCACTCCCGTCGCCGGGTCCACGGCGAACCAGGTCACGTCCCCGGAACGCTCGTTCGCGACGTACAGGAAGCCGTCGGACCAGGTGAGCGCCCGCGGCCAGTGGCCGCCGCACGGCACCGTGGCGGTGCGCGCCAGCCCTTCGCCGTCCCCTTCGACGGCGAAGACGGACAGCACGTCCTCGCCGCGCGTGGCGATCCACAGGAAGCGGCCGTCCGGCGCGACCACGATGCCCGAGGGGTAGGCGTCGCCGGCCGGGGTGTCCGGCAGGACCGGCGTCTCGGCCAGCGGCTTGAGCGAGCCGGCGACCGCGTCCCAGCGGCAGACCGTGACGGTGGGCGTGAGCTCGTTGACCACGTAGGCGTGCCGGCCGTCCGGGTGGAAGGCCAGGTGGCGGGGGCCGGAGCCGGGGCGCAGCGCGATCTCCCGGTGCAGCTCGGGCTTGCCGTCCGTCAGCGTGCACACCCGTACCGAGTCGGTGCCGAGGTCGACGCTGACGGCCCAGCGGCCGCTGGGGTCGGGCTGCACCTGGTGGGCGTGCGGGCCGCGCTGGCGGCGCTCGTTCGGTCCGGAGCCGCTGTGCCGGAGCTGTCCGGAGGGGGCGCCGCCGAGGCGTCCGTCGGCGCGGACGGGGACGGCGGTGACGCTGCCGGAGCCGTAGTCGGCGGTGAGGACGTGGCCGTCGAACAGGCTCAGGTGGGTGGGTCCGCTGCCGTCGAGCCGCACGGGCGGGCCGGCGAGTTCGAGCGTCTCCCCCTTCACCCGGTACGCGGCCACCGCGCCCTCGGCGGTCTCGCTGACCGCGTAGAGCGTGTTCCCGTCGGGCGACAGAGCCAGGTAGGAGGGGTCGGCGACGCTGTCCGCGCTGGTCAGCGGGGTCAGGGACCCGCCGTGCTCGGCCACGGCCGCGGTGACGAGGCCGGGGCCGCCCGCCGCCGTGAACGATCCGATGAACGCCCGCCGTGCCCGCCTGCCGCCGTCCGACACCGCTGTCCCCTCTCGGTCGACCCGTTGCGGTGACCGTAGCAGCCGATCATGGGCGGTCTAGACCAAGACGGCGGACGTGTTCCCTTCCCGCGCGTGTCACCGGCTCCCCGGGCACGGGGCCGTCCGGATCCGAACGCCTCAGCGCCCCCGTGCGGCTCAGGCGCCGACCAGAGGGGAGCCCGAGGGAGCGCGCAGGGGTGCGGACAGCTCCGTGAGGGCGCGTTCCAGGCCGTGCAGATGGGCGAGTGCGCCGACGTCCGCGGCCGGGCGGGCGGTGACGTCGGCGACCGGTTCGGCGCCACCCCCGGTCAGCGCCTCCACGGCGGCTTCCACGCGCCAGCAGGCGGCGGCCAGCCGGGCGTCGTGGGATGCCTCCGGGTCGGCGGCCACGGCGACCAGGCCGCGGATCTCGCGGGCGCAGTCGTCGAGCAGCCGCAGCACCTGCCGGGCGCGCCGCTTGCGGCCGAGCATCGGGTTCAGCGGGTGGACGAGCGGCGCGACGGACAGCCGTACCCGGCCGAGCAGCTGTTCCAGCTCGGCCGCCCGGGGTACGGGGTCGGCGTCCGCCGTGCCCGCGAGCCGGGCGGCCGCCTCGGCGGTGCAGGCGTGGACGCAGCGCAGGGCGCGCTGGATCCAGGCGTCCGTGACGGCGTGGGTGCTGACCGGCAGCACAAACAGCACGGCCAGCCAGGCGCCGAGCGCACCGACGGCGGTCTCGCCCAGGCGCAGCGCGAGCAGCCCCGGGGTCAGTACGCCGAGGAGGCCGTAGAGCGAGGTGGCGAGCACCGTGACCCAGAGCATCATCCAGGTGTACGACACGGCGGCCGTGTAGAAGATGCCGAAGACGCTCACGGCGACGAGCAGGGCGGTGGGCAGCCCGGCCCCGTGCAGCGGTGCGACGACGAGGACGCCGAGGCCGATGCCGAGCACCGTGCCGAGGACCCGGCGGAATCCGCGGACCAGGGTCTCGCCGCGCGAGGCGGTGTTCACGAAGACCCACCAGGTCGCGCCGACGGCCCAGTACCAGCGCTGTCCCGACATCAGTTCGCCCGCGACGAGCGCAAAGCCGGCGCCGGCGACCGCCTGCACGGCCTGCCGGGTGGTCACCCGGGCCAGCCCGGTGCCGCCCGGCGGCGCGGGCGCCGCGGCCGGGGGCAGCCGGCGTTCGTAGCACCACAGCCCGAAGCGGACCCCCGCCGCGCTGAGCACCGACAGGACGACGGCGACGGACAACTCGGGCAACTGGCCCGGCGTGGCGTGCAGGAACTGGGCCACGAAGAAGGTCATGAACGCGAACACGCCGAGGCTGTGACCGCGCGGCCCCCAGCGGCGCGCGTACACGCCGGCCCCGACCACGGCGAGGAGGACCAGGTCACGCAGGAGGGGCTGGGCGTGCAGCGCGGACGCGGCGGCGAGGACGGGGATGCCGACGACCGGCAGCAGCGCGGTGGTGACGGCCTGGCCGCGGACCGTGGGGTCGGCGACGGTGAACAGGGCCAGCAGCGCGGCGAGCCCGCCGGTGACGGCGCCGGTGAGCGAGTGTCCGGCCGCGGCGCAGACGAGGACCGCCAGGCCGATGCCGAGGACGGCCCGGGCGGCGAAGCGCAGCCGCGTCCGCCCCGGGTCCGGAGCCGTGAACACCCTCTTCAGCACTGCTGACCGCCCCCTTGGAGTACATGGGGTGCCGCGGGACGCCTCATGTGCGCGGCACCTGGACACCGAACGAAAAAGGCGCCGCGGGGATCCGCAGCGCCATCGACGTGTCCATCACAGCATCACGACGGCCTCTGGCTCAAGTGACCTGCATTCTACTGGGCCATTGGCTCAACGCGGCGGGTCGGGTACCCGCTGATCACAGGCCAATGGACGACACCTGATGGTCCAAACTGTCCGCCCGCTGCTGAGCCATTGGTACAGTCGACGTCGATCAACGCACATATCTGGAGGCCGGCGCCGTCATGGCCGTGGACGAACTCGACACCCGCATCCTGCGGCTGCTCCTGGACCAGCCCCGCACCAGCGTGCGCGAGTACGCCCGCATCCTCGGCGTCGCGCGCGGCACGCTCCAGGCCCGGCTGGACCGGCTCGAACGGGACGGTGTGATCACCGGCACGGCGCCCGCCCTCTCCCCCGCCGCGCTGGGGCATCCGGTGCTCGCGTTCGTGCACATCGAGGTGACCCAGGGCCATCTGGACGACGTCGGGGACGCGCTGGCCGGGGTGCCGGAGATCGTCGAGGCGTTCTCCATCACCGGCGGCGGCGATCTGCTGACCCGGGTGGTGGCGCGGGACAACGCCCATCTGGAGGACGTGATCCAGAAGCTGATCAGTCTGCCGGGCGTGGTCCGCACCCGCACCGAGGTGGCCCTGCGCGAACGCGTCCCGCACCGGATGCTGCCGCTGGTGGAGTCGATCGGGCGGACGGCGCGCAGGTGAGGCGCGGGGGGCCCGCGTGAGCCGGCCGGACGGTCCGTGAGTGAGCTGGGGCGTACGACCCGCGAGTGGGCTCGCGAGCGCGGTCCGAGGGGCGGGGTGCCGGTTCGGGGAGGTGAGGCGCGAGCGGGGCCCGGCGGTCAGGGCGCCGGTTCGCCGAGCGCGGCGGTGATCTCCGCCAACCAGCGGTCGACCGGTCCGAGGGTGACCAGGCCGCTGCCCGCGCCCGCCAGTTCGCCGGCGGCCGGTCTCAGCCGGGCACGGGTCCGTTCCAGCGCGGCCCGGTCACCGAGTTCCAGGGCGACGGCCGCCTCCAGACAGCACAGGGCCTCGTAGAACAGGTCGGCGGGCGGTTCGGACAGGCCCTCAAGCGCGGACCTGGCCTCGGTGCGGCGCCCCTCGCCGAGCAGGGCGAAAGGCCGGGCCCAGGGCCGGTACGGTCCCCAGTCCGCTCCCGGGTCCATCGCACCGGCCGCCTCCAGGGCCGCCCCGGGACGATCGGCCAGGCGCAGACAGAGCAGCGCCAGCGGGAGCAGCCCGGTCGCCAGGCCCGGCATCCCCGCACCGTCCAGGAGCCCGGCGGCCGACCGTACGGCCCGCTCGTCACCGGCCTCCATCGCGTGGTACCAGCCGGTGAACACCGCCACCAGCGGACGTTCGTTCCGCTCGCCGAGTCGGTCGGCGGCATCGGCGTGCGCCCGGGCGCCGGCGCGGTCGCCGAGCGCGGCGCGGGCCTGCATCCGCACGAGACGTCCCAGCACCTCGTAGTTCGTCAGCCCGTGCCGCGCCGACAGAGCCACCAGTTCCTCGCCGATCGCGTCCCGCCGGGCGGCCAGACCGGCCCGCGCGCAGGACTGCATGAAGCGGCCGTTGAGGGCGAAGGCGAGGAGCGCGGGATCGTCCAGCCGCCGGGCGAGTGTCTCCGCCTCGACCGCGGCCCGCGGTCCCCGGGCCGACCGGGTGCCGCGCGATTCCAGGGCGACGGTGGCGAGCAGCCGGCACCGGTCGGCGTCGTGCGCGGGCCCGGGCGGCAGGGCGGCGAGGGTGCGCTCGGCGGCGGCGACGATCCGCCGGGCGGCCGGCGGATCGTCGCTGCGGGTCCAGATCGCGGGAATGTCGTAGGCGCCGATGATCCGGGCGGTCAGAACGGGGTCGCCCTGCTCCTCGGCGGCGTCGACCACCGCCGTCCGCTGCTCGCACGCCGCCGAAAGACCGCCGCCCCCGGCGAGGGCGAGGCCGCGCAGCAGTCCGACCGTCGACTCCAGTCGCGCCCGGGACCCGGCGGCGACGGCACGGTCGTACGCCTGTGCGGCACGGTTCCACAGGGTCACCGCGGCGGCCGTCTCTCCGGGCGTGTCCAGGTCGGGGCTCTGGGCGAGCACGTCCGCCTCCAGGCGGCGCAGTGCGGGACCCGGATCGACGCCGAGCTGTTCGGCCAGGGTGGTGCGGGCGCGGCGCAGTACGGCGAGGGCGTCGCCCTGCCGGCCCGTGCGGTACAGCGCGAGCGCCAGCAGCCGCCAGGCCTCCTCACGCCACGGATGTCCGGTGACGTGGGCCTCCAGGTCAGGAACGGCTTCCGCCGCCCGGCCGAGCGCCAGGCGGACGCCGCTCCGCTGTTCCTCGGCGCTCAGGCGCAGCTCGGCGAGGCGGGCACGCTCGGAACGGGACCAGTCCTCGTCGGCGAACTCGGCGTAGGCCGGGCCCCGCCACCACGCCAGGGCCTGTTCGAGCCGGTCGAGGGCCTCTTCGGGCGGCAGACGGGCGGCGTCGGCCACGGCCGTCTCGAACCGCCAGGCGTCCACCGTGTCCGGCGCGGTCCGCAGCGCGTACCCGGGCCCGTCGGTGACCAGCAGACGGGCGGGAGCGCGGGGCGGGCGGTCAGGTTCGAGGGCGCGGCGCAGGGCGGCGACGAAGGTCTGCAGTGCGCCGACGGCGCCGGCCGGTGGTTCCTCCCACAGGTCCGCGACCAGCCGGGCGACGGGGACCACGCGACGGCGGGCGACGATCAGCCGCGCCAGTACGGCGCGGTGGCGTGGCCCCTTCAGGTCCAGCGGCACCTTCCGGGCCGGCGGTTCCTCGGGGTCCGGCGACCCGCTCGGGTGCAGCGGCTCCCTCGGGTTCAGCGGGCCCTCGTCTCGCTCGGCCACCACCGGCCCGAGGACACCGAACCGGACCCTGTCCGCCATCGTCCGCCTTCCTTTCGTCCGCCCGGCCGGTGATCGGTCGCAGCGTGTCCACGGTAGTGAGCGGTGCGGGCGCGCGGCGCGGTGCGTTCATGCGTGCGGCTCGGCGCGTACGGGCGGTCCGTGCGGCGCCGGGCGTGCGAACGGCGCGACGCGGGCTCGCACGCGCACCGTTCATCCTCCGACCTTGTGTGCTGATTGTCCGCTGATCGGGAGGCGGCAGGCTCGGTGGCACCGGTCGAGCCGACCGTCCCGCCCTTACCACCAGCCCTACCTGAGGAGAGGCATCACCGATGACACCCGCCATCCCCGGTTTCGACCTGCGCCGCGTACCCGTCGCCGACGGGGTCGAACTGACCACGGCCGTAGGCGGCTCGGGTACTCCCGTCATCCTGCTGCACGGCTTCCCGCAGACCCATCTGATGTGGCGGCACGTGGCCGCCGACCTCGCCGCCGATCACACCGTGATCTGCCCCGACCTGCGCGGATACGGCGCCAGTGACAAGCCGGCCGACACCGAGGGGACGACGTACGCCAAGCGGACCATGGCCGCGGACGTGGTGGCACTGGCCCGCGCTCTCGGCCACGAGCGGTTCGCCCTCGCCGGCCACGACCGCGGCGCCCTGGTGGCCTTCCGCGCGGGTCTCGACCATGCGGACCGGGTCACGCACCTGGCCCTGCTGGACGTCCTGCCCACCCTCGACATGTGGGACGTCCTGCACGGGGCCTCGGCCGCCGTGGCGTTCCACCTCTATCTGACGGCCCAGCCGCCGGGCCTGCCCGAACGGATGATCGCGGCCGCGGCGGACGACTTCTTCGGATACTTTCTGGACGCCTGGACCCAGTCCCCGGAAGCACTGCCGACCGACGTGCGGGCCGCCTACCTCGCGGCCTGCCGCGCCGCCGTGCCCTCGATCGTGGCGGACTACCGGGCCTCGGCCGGCATCGACACGGCCCACGACCGTGCGGACCGCGACGCCGGGAACCTGCTGACCATGCCCGTCTCCGTCCTCCAGCAGGACTGGGGCGCCGCTCTCGGCTACGACGCCGCCGCGCTGTGGCGGGCGTGGGCGCCGGACCTGCGCCACACCACGGTCACCTGCGGACACTTCATGGCCGAGGAGGCTCCGGGAGAGGTGGTGAAGGCGCTGCGGGACCTGCTGGCCCGATGACCCACCGAGGCACGGTACGGCCCAGGTCCGTGCTCTGCGGAGCCCGCCCGGCCTCCCCGCGCGGCCCCCTCAGCGGACACGCCTCAGGATCGGCGACGTGAGCCTCCTTGGCGGCCGCCGCCCCTGGTGCCTTTGGTCCCCTTGGGGTTCCTGGCGCCGCTCTTCTGGCCGGTCGCCGACCTGCCGCCGCGCGTGGTCGCGGGCTTCCGGCGGGTGTTCTTCTCCTGTCCCTGGCCGTCCTTGGAACGCTCCCCGTCCTGGGCGCGGGTGCGTCCCCGGGTGCTGTTGACGGTGCGGCCTCGGACGATGCCGATGAAGTCCTCGACCAGGTCCGTGGTCGCCTCCTCCGGCCACGTCAGCGCGACGCCCGACTGGGGGGCGTCGGCGACCGGCCGGTAGGTGAGGTCCCGGCGGTGGTAGAGGCGGGCCAGGGACTGCGGCACCACGAGCACGCCCACCCCGGCCGCCACCAGTTCCACGGCGTCCTCGGTGGTGGCCGGGCGCTCGAACGCCGGCTCCCCGGGCGGCTGCTCCCAGCCGAGCACGTCGTCCAGGGGGTGGAAGACGACCTCCTCGGCCAGGTCGGCGACCGTCACCTCCTCCACAGCCGTCAGCAGATGGTCCTTGGGGACCACGACGACGGTCGTCTCGGTGTAGAGCGGGATCGCGCTGAAGAACGTGCGGTCCACCGGCAGCCGCAGGATGCCCGCGTCCGCCGCGCCGTCGCGCAGGGTCGCGGGCGCGTCGGCGGCCGGTACCTGGACGAGGGTGAGCGGGACGTCGGGCAGGCGCTCGTTCCAGATCCGCACCCACTTGGCGGGCGTCACCCCGGGGACGTACGCGAGCCGGAACGTGGGGGATGTCTCCGAGCCTGTCACCCCGCCAGGTTACCCGCCGTGGTCAGAGCTCTCTCCGGCGGTCGATAGTCTGGACACCATGAAGTCGCACCAGACCGCCCAGACCATGAAGGCCGCCACCGCGGCGAAGAAGCTGGGTGTGTACCTCCCCGCCACGCCCGCGGAGTTCCAGCAGGGCGTCGTCTCGCGCGCCGAGCTGAACCAGCTGCAGGCCGATCCGCCCGAGTGGCTGCGGGAACTGCGACGCAACGGTCCCCACCCGCGCCCCGTCGTCGCGGCCAAGCTCGGCGTCTCCATCGCCGGTCTCGCGCGCGGCGGGATCACCGAGGCCCTCACCACGGACCAGATCGAGGCGCTGAAGCAGGAACAGCCCGAGTGGCTGGAGAAGGAGCGGGCCACTCAGGCCGAGGTCCGCAAGGAGGCCGCCCGACTGAAGGCCCGGGACGCCGAACGCGCCGAGCAGGACGACGAGCCCCGCTCCTGACCAGCCCTCTTCGTGACGAGCCCCGGCCCGGCGCGGTCCCTGACGAGGCCCGTTCCTGAGAGGGGCCGGGCCGGCTCCCGGCGGCCCGCTGTTCCGCTCGGCCGGCATTCGTACGGCCTCAGGCCGCCCGGGTGTCGGTCCGGTGCCTCCTCACCTCCCGGTGGATCGGCGTGCCGGACCCGGTCAGCGGAACACCTGTTCCGCCGTGCCGGGCCGCGACGATCTCCGCCGCGATCGACAGCGCTGTCTCCTCCGGTGTGCGGGCGCCGAGGTCCAGGCCGATCGGCGACCGCAGCCGGGCCAGCTCCCGTTCGCCCAGTCCGGCCTCGCGCAGCCGCCGCTCACGGTCGGCGTGGGTGCGGCGCGAGCCCATCGCCCCGACGAACGCGACCGGCATCCGCAGCGCGGCCTCCAGCAGCGGTATGTCGAACTTGGCGTCGTGAGTGAGGACGCACAGCGCGGTACGCGTGTCGGTCGCGGTGCGCCGCAGATAGCGGTGCGGCCAGTCGACCACGATCTCGTCGGCGTCCGGGAAGCGGGCCCGGGTGGCGAAGACCGGACGGGCGTCGCACACGGTCACGTGGTACCCGAGGAACTTGCCCGCCCGCACCAGTGCCGCGGCGAAGTCGACCGCCCCGAAGACGATCATGCGGGGTGGTGGCATGTTCGACTCGACCAGCAACGTCAGTCCGCCCGGGCAGCGCGCCCCGTCCTCCGACAGCTCCACCGTACCGGTACGGCCGGCCTCCAGAAGCGCTCCCGCCTCGGCCGCCGCGGCGCGGTCCAGTTCCGGGTCCCCGGTCAGGCCTCCTGCGCGTGATCCCTCGCAGGTCCCGTCCGGCCGGACCAGCAAGGCGGCGCCGGCCAGGCCGGCCGGTCCCCGGACGACCCGGGCGAGGGCGGCGGGCTCACCCCGGACGGCGGCCGACAGCGCCGCCCGGACCACCGGCCGCACGGGGGACGCCGCGTGGACCGGGGTGACCAGGACGTCGATGGTGCCGCCGCAGGTCAGGCCGACGGCGAAGGCGTCCTCGTCGCTGTAGCCGAACCGTTCGAGGACCGTCTCGCCGTCCTCGAGGGCCCGCAGGCACAGTTCGTAGACCGCTCCCTCCACGCAGCCTCCGGAGACCGAACCGACCGCCGTGCCGGCGCTGTCCACGGCGAGGGCGGCGCCGGGGTCGCGCGGCGCGCTGCCGCCGACCGCCACGACGGTGGCGACGGCGAAGTCCCGGTCCTCCGCCATCCAGCGGTGCAGCTCAGCGGCGATGTCAAGCATCCGGCGCTCCCGTCACCGCCTGGAGGACGCGGTCGGGGCGGATGGGCAGGTCGCGGTGACGGACGCCGGTGGCGTGCCAGACCGCATTGGCGATCGCCGCCGCGGCGCCGACGATGCCGACCTCTCCGATGCCCTTGAGCCCGACCGGGTCGTCCGGATCGGGGTCTGCCACCCAGTCGGCCTCGATGTCCGCCACGTCGGCGTTGGTCGCCACGTGGTAGCCCGCCAGATCGGCGCCGTAGAGGCCGCCGGTGGCCGGGTCGCGGACCGCCTCCTCGTGCAGGGCCATGGAGATGCCCCAGATCATGCCGCCGAGGAGCTGGCTGCGGGCCGTGAGCGGGTTGACGATCCGGCCGGCGGCGAAGATGCCGAGCATCCGGCGCACCCGTACCTCTCCGGTGGCGACGTCGACCGCGACCTCGGCGAACTGCGCCGCGAAGGAGTGGCGTTCCTTCTGGGTGAGCGCCTGGAGCGCCTCGGTGGTGTCGGACCGTACCGTGATGCCCTCGGGCGGGATGTCGGCGCCGAGCGCCAGCCGCTCCCTCAGTTCGCTCGCCGCCGCCGTGACCGCCCAGCCCCAGGAGCGGGTGCCCATGGAGCCGCCGGCGATCCACGCGGGCCCGAAGTCGCTGTCGCCGATCCGCACCTGGACCCGGTCGGGGGTGACGCCCAGGGCGTCGGCGGCGAGCAGCGTGAGCGCGGTGCGGGCGCCGGTCCCGATGTCGGCGGCGGCGATCCGCACCGTGAACGTGCCGTCCGCCTCGGCCGTGGCGACCGCCGTGGACGGTGCGGCTCCGGCGGAGAAGGAGCCGGCGGCCGTGCCGGTGCCGATCAGCCAGCGCCCGTCGCGGCGCACTCCGGGACGCGGGTCCCGGTCCGCCCAGTCGAAACGGCGGGCGCCCTCCTCGAAGCAGGCGCGGAGGTTGCGGCTGCTGAAGGGCAGTCCGGAGACGGGGCCGCGCTCCGGTTCGTTGCGCAGGCGCAGTTCGATGGGGTCCAGACCACACTTCTCGGCGAGCTCGTCGAACGCCGACTCCAGGGCGAAGGAGCCCGGGGCCTCACCGGGGGCGCGCATGAACGTCGGGGTCGGCACGTCCAGCCGCACCACGCGGTTCGCGGTGTGGTGGGCCTCGGCGCCGTACATCACCCGGGCCGGGCCCGCCGCCGGTTCGACGAAGTCGAACACGGTCGAGGTGACGTTGACGGCGCTGTGCTCCAGGGCGCGCAGCCGCCCGTCGGCGCTCGCGCCGAGCCGGACCCGCTGGACGGTGGGGCTGCGGTAGCCGGTGAGCGAGAACATCTGGCGGCGGGTCAGGACGACGCGGACCGGTCGGCCCACGGCGCCCGCGGCCATCACCGCGGCGACCTGGTGTGCGCGCACTCCCTTGCTGCCGAAGCCGCCGCCGACGTGCTCCGAACGCACCCGCACGGCGTCCGGGGCGAGGGAGAACAGCTTCGCCAGCTCGTTGCCCACCCAGGTGGCGCCCTGGTTGGAGTCGATGACTTCGAGTCGGCCGCCGTCCCACAGGGCGGTCGCCGCGTGCGGCTCCATCATGCTGTGGTGTTCTTCAGGGGTGGTGTACTCGGCGTCCAGGACGACGTCGGAGGCGGCGAGTTCGGCTTCCAGGTCGCCCTTCTCCGTCACCGCCGGCATGAATCCGTCCACGGGGCGGACGTCCGGGCGGGTGGCGGAGAACGCCACGTCGTGCGGCTCCCGTTCGTAGTGGACGACCAGCGCCTCGGCGGCCTCCCTCGCCTGTTCGGGGGTCTCGGCGACGACCAGTGCCACGGGCCAGCCGAGGTGGGGCACGCGGTCGTGCTGGAAAACGGTCCAGGTGGGGTCCGGCGGGGTGCCCAGGGTGCCGATGTAGTCGGTGTTCAGGCGCGGCGCGTTGCCGTGGTGCAGGACGGTGATCACGCCGGGCGTCCGGAGGACGGATTCGACGTCGAGGGAGAGGATGCGGCCACGGGCGACGGTGGACACGGCGAGCCAGCCGTGGGCGAGGCCGGCGAAGGGGATCTCGCCCGCGTAGCGGGCCGTTCCGGTGACTTTCTCGTAGCCCTCGACCCGGGTGTGAGCCGTCCCCGCCGAGCGCTTCGGGGTGGTGGGCGTCCCGGTCGTCGTGGTGGTCATCGGGCGGCCTCCTCGGCCAGTTCGGTCAGGACGGCCACGATGAGGTTGCGCATCAGGGTCACCTTGTATCCGTTGTGGGACAGCGGCCGGGCGGCGGCGAGTTCGGCGTCCGCCGCGGCGGCGAACGTCTCGCCGTCGGCCGGTGCTCCGGCCAGCACCCGTTCGGCCGCGCGGGCCCGCCACGGCCGGGAGGCGACCGCTCCCAGGGCCAGGCGCGCCTCGCGCACTACGCCGTCCTGTACGTCGAGCGCGGCGGCGACGGAGCCGATCGCGAACGCGTAGGAGGCACGCTCGCGCACCTTGCGGTAGCGGGAGCGGGCGGCGACGGGAGGAGGCGGCAGGGTGACACCGGTGATCAGTGCGCCCGCCGGCAGGGCCGTCTCGAGGTGCGGGGTCTCGCCGACCGGCAGATAGAAGTCGGCGAGGGGCAGTTCGCCGGGGCCGTCGGGGGTCTCGTAGGCGACGACGGCGTCGAAGGCGGTCAGCGCGACGCCCATGTCGGAGGGGTGGACGGCCACGCAGTGCTCGGAGGCGCCCAGGACGGCGTGGTTGTGATGCTCGCCCTGGATCGCCGGGCAGCCGCTGCCCGGGAGGCGCTTGTTGCACGGCTGGGTGACGTCGGTGAAGTAGTCGCAGCGGGTGCGCTGGAGCAGATTGCCGCCGACGGTGGCCATGTTGCGCAGTTGCCCGGAGGCCCCGGCCAGCACGGCCTGTGTCAACGCGGGGTAGGAGCGGCGTACTTCGGGGTGGACGGCCAGGTCGCTGTTGGTGACGGTCGCTCCGATGCGCAGGCCGCCGTCCGCGGTGTGCTCGATCCCGTCGAGCGGGAGTTCCCGTACGTCGACGAGACGGGCAGGTCGTTCGACGCCGGTCTTCATCAGGTCGACCAGGTTGGTTCCCCCGCCGAGGAAGCGGGCGTCCGGGTCGGCGCCGAGCAGGGCGAGGGCGCCCGCGACGTCGTACGCCCTCTGATAGCCGAACTCCCTCATGCCGCGGCCTCCCGGTGTGCTGTGGTCGTGTTCTCGCCGGTCGACGCGGTGTGCGCCGCGGCCGCCCGGGCGACTGCCTGGGTGATGGCGACGTAGGCACCGCAGCGGCACAGGTTGCCGCTCATCCGCTCCCGGATCTCGTCGGGGGTCAGGGGCGGCGGGCCCGCGTCGGGGCGCACGTCGTCGGTGACGGCGCTCGGCCAGCCGGCCGCGTGCTCCTCGAGCACGGCGATGGCGGAACAGATCTGTCCCGGCGTGCAGTAGCCGCACTGGTAGCCGTCGAGGTCGAGGAAGGCCTGCTGCACCGGGTGCAGTCGCTCGCCCTCGGCGACGCCCTCGACGGTGGTGATCTCACGGCCCTCCGCCGCCACCGCGAACTGCAGACAGGCCACGGTGCGGCGGCCGTCGACCAGCACGGTGCAGGCGCCGCACTGTCCTTGGTCGCAGCCCTTCTTGGTGCCGGTGAGATCCAGTCGCTCCCGCAGAGCGTCCAGCAGGGTGGTGCGGTGATCGACGGTCAGCGCGTGCTTCTCGCCGTTGACGTTCAAAGTGATGCCGCTGTGCGTGGGCGACGGAACCGGGTCCATGATCAGCTTCTTTCGCGTATCCGGAAGTGCGCCGGAGGGAGGCCGCCGGCGGACGGACGATTCGGAGGACAAGCGGAACAGGAGAGTCGAAGAACCGAGGAAGAAGAACCGGGGAACTGGGTCGAGGAGTCTGGCGACTGGCAGGACACCGCAGATGGCGCGAAAGCGCTGCCCGCCACTATGGTGGTGCGAAACGGACAGCTGTCCGCTATCTGAAAACTAGCGGACAGCTGTCCGCTTAGCAAGACCGGGTGTGCCGTCGCCACCCGCGAGGAGGACGAGTGCGGCACGAGAAGAACGCGCCCAAGCGCTCGGACGCGCAGCGCAACCGCGAGAGCATCCTGGAGGCGGCGGTGGCGGAACTGACCCGCTGCGCGGACGCCCCGCTCAGCCTCATCGCCAAGAAGGCCGGGGTCGGACAGGGCACCCTTTACCGTAACTTCCCCAGCCGCGAGGCACTCGTCCTGGAGATCTACCGCCACGAGGTGCAGCAGGTCGCCGACAGCGCGGTCCAGTTGCTGGCGAGCCTGGAGCCCGACCGGGCCCTGCGGGAGTGGATGGACCGGCTGGCCCGGTTCGCCATGACCAAGGCGGGCCTGGCCGACGCGATCCGCCAGGCCACCAGCGCCCCCGGCAGCCCGGGGAAACCGGGGAACAGGCCGGTGACCGAGGCGGCCGAACTCCTGCTCCGGGCGGGTGAGGAGGCCGGCACCGTGCGGCCCGGCGTGACCGGGGACGACTTCCTGCTCGCCATCGCCGGCATCTGGCAACTGGACCCGCACAGCGACTGGCAGCCGCGCGCCGCCCGTCTGCTGGACCTCGTCATGGACGGCCTGCGCGCCGGAGCGCCCGCGGCCCGCACGGCCCGGCCGAACTGAGGGCCCGCCGCCCCGGCCGACCGGTCCGCACCGACTGGGCACCGGCGCCTCGACCGGCAGGACCGGCGGAACCGGCAGGACCAGCGAGGCGGGCATGACCGACGGGACCGATCGAGAGTCGCGGCCTGTGCCGTCCCCGACCGACCGACTAGGGTTCAGTCGAACGCGCGAATGATCAAACGCGCGGACGATGCACAGGTGTCGAGGAGGCGGGCATGACCGAGGCGTTGGTGCTGGGCGGGGGCGGTGTCGGGGGCATCGCCTGGATCACCGGGCTGCTGACGGGGCTCGCCGACAAGGGGCAGGACGTGACGGGCGCCGACCTGATCGTCGGCACCTCAGCGGGGTCGGCCGTCGCGGCCCAACTGGGCAGCGGACTGTCCCTGGAGGAGCTGTACGCCCGGCAGGTCGAGCCTTCGTCGCAGGCCGCCGAGATCATGGCAGAGCTGGACCTGGAGTCCTTCGCGGCGCAGCTCGGCGCCGCGCTGACCAGCGGCGACGGACCGCGGATGCGGCGTGCCGTCGGGGAACTGGCACTGCGCGCCGAGACCGTGCCGGAGGCGGAGCGGCGGGCGGTGATCGAGTCGCGGCTGCCGCGGCACGAATGGCCGACGCGCCGGCTGCGCATCGTGGCGGTGGACGCCGGGAGCGGCGAGGCCCGGGTGTTCGACGGCGCCTCGGGCGTGAGCCTGGTCGACGCGGTCGCCGCGAGCTGCGCGGTCCCGGGCGTCTGGCCGCCCGTGACCATCGGGGGCCGCCGGTACGTCGACGGCGGCGTCCGGTCCATGGCCAACGCCGACTACGCGGCCGGAGCCTCGCGCGTCCTGGTGATCGTGCCGATGGGCACGGTGGAACCGTTCCCGAGCGAGACGCCGCTGGAGCGGGCCCTCGCGGAACTGCGCGCCCAGGGCGCCGAGGTCGCGGTGATCGAACCGGACGAGGCCTCCAAGGCCGCGATCGGCACGAACCCGCTGGACCCGGCCACCCGCACCCCGGCCGCCGAGGCGGGGCGCGCACAGGGACGTGCGCTGACGATCGAGTGGGCGCGCGGCTGAGAGGGTGCGCCGGGCGGCCGGTGGGCGCGCCCTCGCGGAGCGCCTCCGGCCACGTACCGGACCGGCGTGCGTGGCCCGTCTCGGGCTGAACGGGTGAACGATCCCCCGCATCCTTCAGCGCGTCCGCGCCGGCCTGACGCAGTGGGCGGACCGTTGTCGCCGTACGGCGCGGTCTCCGCACGCGCCCGGCGGTCCAGGTGATCCGGTTGCCGTCCGGACGGGTACCCGGCGAGCGGCGGAGTGCTTCCCAAGGGAGCATGGAGCCGAGCGACCCGGGAGTGATGCCCATGTTGTCCGATACGGTGTCGATGCCCGCCGACCGTGTGACGCTCGAGGGCGACCTCTCCGTTCCGGAGTCCGCCGAGGCGGTGGTGCTGATCCCGCACGACGTCGACACGTCCCGGCGGGACCCGCACAGCCAGGCGATCGCCACCCGCCTCCGCGCGGCCGGTTGGGGGACCCTGCTGGTGGATCTCCTCAGCGAGCGGGAGGACCGCGGGGGCACGGAGCGCGGAGAACAGGTATTCGACACGGGGCTGCTGGCCCGCCGCTTGGTGGCCGCCGTCGACTGGCTCGGGGCGCAGCCCGGCACCCGGGCGCTGCCGGTCGTTCTGTTCGGGTGCGGCACCCAGGCGGCCAGCGTGCTGGAAGCCGCCGCGGAACTGCCTGACCGGGTGCTGACGGTGGTGCTGTGGGGCGGACTGCCCGATCCGACGGCCGACACGGTCCGGCGCCTGAGGGTGCCGGTGCTGTTCGTCGCGGGCGGCCGGGAACCGGGCGTACTGCGGCTGACCGAGAAGGCGGCCCGGCGGCTGCACGCGCCGCACGAGGTGCGCGTGGTGCCCGAGGCCACGCATCTCTTCCAGGGCACGGACGTGCTCGACCAGGTCACCGGCATCGCCGATGAGTGGTGCGCCGAACGTCTGCGGGCCTCGCGGGCGGCCGCCCGGCCGGGGCGGTGACCCCTTCGGCGTCCACGATCCGGCGTCTACGCTCTTGGAGGAACGATGACTGACGAGCACCGTGGCCCGGTCCTCGTAGCGGTCGACGACACGGCGCACTCCTGGCTCGCCGTGGAGTGGGCGGCCACGGAAGCGGCGTTGCACGGGCTGACGTTGCGGCTCGTCCACTCCGTGGGCCCCGGTCCCGAGATCGGGTACGACGAGACGGGCGCCGGTCTCACGGAGCAGGTGTTCGAGGCGGTCACCGGCATGCTGGAGGACGCCCGGAGCCGGATCGCCGTCGCCCATCCCCAGCTGCCGGTCGACACCGTCCTCGTCCACGGTCGTCCGGCGGAGGCCGTCCTGGACGCGGCAGCGGACGCGGACGCCGAGGTCGTCGTCCTCGGCACCCGTGGCCGCGGCGGTTTCGCCGGACTGCTGCTGGGCTCGGTGAGCATGAAGGTCGCCGCGCACGCGGACCGGCCCGTCGTCGTCGCCCGTGGCCAGGTGGAACGAGCCGTGGGTGACGACATCGTGGTCGGCGTCCGCGACGAGCGCGACGAGGCGGCCGTACGGTTCGCCCTCGCCGAAGGAGGCGTGCGCCGGGCCACGGTGCGCCTGGTGCACGCCTGGTCGCCACTGCGTGAGGCCGGGCTCATGGTGCCGCAGGTGGGCCATGTGGATGAGGAGCAGCGCAGTCATGCCGAGTTGCTGAACCGGGTCGCCCGTGCCGCCGCCGAGGACTTCCCCGGGGTGCGGGTGGCCACCGAGCTGGCCGTGGCGTCGTCGCCGGCCTCCGTGCTGGTGGACGCCTCCAGGGAGGCCGGCCTCGTGGTGCTGCCGCGCCATCCGGCCGAGGGCGGACTCGGTCTGCCCCTGGGCACGGTGACGCACGCCGTGCTGCATCACGCGAACTGCCCGGTCGCCGTCGTGCCGGTGCGGTAGCACGTCCGTGGGCCGGGCCGGTTGCTCGTGAGCAACCGGCCCGGGCCCCCGCCCCGACCCGCGACCGCAGACCGGGAGAACCCCCGCGCGCGGGGGGGCGAGTAAACCGGGCACCCGGTCG
>NZ_JBFBEK010000010.1:0-68246 GCF_040683715.1 Streptomyces sp. NPDC093260 | reverse complement strand
AGACTTCTTTAAATAATAATTCGGCACTCGCGTCTGTTTTTGGGGGGGTGGCTTTGTGCCGTGTGCGGGGCGGCTGGGGTCTGGCTCGTGAGCAACCGGCCCGGCCCACGGACGGATCCGTCAACCGCAGTCGAGCAGACCCGCGGCGCGCTTGGCGTCGAGTATCCGGCGCACGCTGTCGTCGACCTTGGCCCGGAACGAGGCGTCCTGGCCCATCTTCGCCTGGAGGGCCCGGGTCATCGCCGGTACGGTGCTCGGCTGCACCGTGAGGATCATGTCCCCGCCCGCCGCGACGAAGTTGACGGCCCGCTGGGCGGGCGTGAAGGACCGCACGGCGACCGCGTTGCCGAGGTCGTCCGAGATGACCACGCCCTTGAAGCCGAGCCGCCCGCGCAGCAGGTGGTCGACGACCGTCGGTGAGAAGGCCGCCAGATGCTTGGGGTCGATCTTGGTGTACGTGGCCGACGAGATCATCACGAAGGGCGCTCCGGCCTTGATCCCGGCCCGGAAGGGCGCGAGACCGGCGCTGTCGGCGGTGGTCACCGAGTCCACGACCCCGGCGGTGGTGTCGGTGTTGCCGATCACCTGCCCCAGCCCGGGGAAGTGCTTGTACGTGGTCAGCACGCCGGACTGCGCGAAGCCCGCGGCGAAGGCGCCGGTGTGGGAGGTCACGGTGGCCGGGGTGTGGCCGTACTCCCGCTGGAAGGAGCCGATGGGGATGTTGCGGGCTCCCAGGGAGGCGGGGACCACGTCGGCGACCGGAGCGAGATTGAGATTCACCCCGGCGGACCTGAGCTCCTCGGCCCATCCGGCGGCCCGGGCGCGCAGGGTCGCGGTCGACCAGCTGCCCTGGGTCAGTCCGCTCGGCATGGCCGAGAATCCGGGGCCGTTGAGCACCTGCACCCGGCCACCCTCCTGGTCGGTGGAGACGAGGAGGCCGACCTGACGTCCGTTCACCCGGTCCGCCTGACCACGGAAGCCGTCGACGGCCTTCCTGGTCGCCGCCGTGCCGGCGGTGCTGCGGCCGGTCAGCATGACGGACCCGACATGGTTGTCCCGCAGAACGCGCAGCTGGGTCTGGTCGGGGTGGGCCGCGGAGATGCCGCCCATGACCAGCTGACCGGCCCGCTGGGCGGTGGTCATGCCGGACAGATAGCGGTCGGTGCAGGTGGCGGCGGGCTTCGACGGGGCGGTGGTCTTGGAGGCCGGGGCGGCGTCGGCGCTCGTGCGGCCGGCCGGCGCGCTGGTGGTGCCCGGTTCCTGCACGCCATGGCTGGCAGCGGCGGATCGGGATGATTCGGCGGTCGCCCCGGGACTGCTCGATGCGCCGCAGCCGGTGACGGCGAGCGCCAGAGTGATCAGCGAGACTCCGGTGCGCGAGGCCGTGCGACGGCGGTTCCTGGGCTGCTGCAGGACGCGTATCGTCATGCTTCTTCTCCCGGCGTGGACGAGGCGAGCCGCTTCCGGCCGCGTGCTGCGAAGCCGCTTCCGTCGCAGCCGGCTCGGCATGGTACGTCCATCTCACCGTACGTTGTCGGGCATTTGTTCGCCTCTCGGCTCCCGTCGGTCAGGCCAGGAAGCTCAGCCGCACCTTCCGGTCGGGGTTGTCCCTGTTGGTGTCGACCAGACACACCGACTGCCAGGTGCCCAGTTCCAGACCGCCGCCGAGGACCGGGAGCGTGGCGTGCGGCGGAACGATGGCGGGCAGAACGTGGTCACGGCCGTGGCCGGGGCTGCCGTGGCGGTGCTGCCAGCGGTCGTCCGCGGGCAGCAGGGTGTGCAGGGCCGCGAGGAGGTCGTCGTCGCTGCCGGAACCCGTCTCGATGATCGCGATCCCGGCGGTCGCGTGCGGCACGAAGACGTTCAGCAGGCCGTCCCTGCCGTCGGCGGCCTCCCTCAGGAAGGCCTCGCAGTCGCGGGTCAGGTCGACGACCCGCTCCCGCGATCCGGAGGCGATGGTGAGCACTCGGGTGGTGAAGGCATGTGGCATGCCCCCATCCTCACCGATCGGCGGGGAAGATCCACGCCTGCGGCGCGGTTGACAGCCGCGTGGACGCTATGAGCGAGGTCGGTGCGGGCGTGGGCGACGCGCGCGGGGTCGATGCGCGCGCGTACGGCGGGCGCGGGGTCGAGGTGCCGGGGGACGGCGGGCGCGAGGTCGACGTGGTCGTCGTGGGGGCGGGGCAGGCCGGGCTGTCGAGCGCCTACCACCTGCGGCGCGCCGGTTTCCGGCCGGGCCGCGACTTCGTCGTGCTCGACCACTCCCCCGGTGCGGGCGGCGCCTGGCAGTTCCGGTGGCCGTCGTTGACCTACGGCAGGGTGCACGGGATGCACTCGCTGCCGGGGATGGAACTGACGGAAGCCGATCCCGCGCGGCCGTCGGCGGACGTGATAGCCGGGTATTTCGCCGAGTACGAACGCACCTTCGATCTGCGGGTGCGTCGGCCGGTGGACGTGCGGACCGTACGGGACGGGTCCGGCGGACGGCTGCTCGTGGAGACCTCGGACGGTGTGTGGTCGGCGCGGGCCCTGATCAACGCGACCGGCACCTGGGACCGGCCGTTCTGGCCGCGCGTTCCCGGGCAGGAGACCTTCCGCGGGCGGCAACTGCACACGGCGCGGTACTCCGGGCCCGAGGAGTTCGCCGGCCAGCGGGTGGTCGTGGTCGGCGGGGGCGCTTCCGGCACCCAGCACCTGCTGGAACTCGCGCCGTACGCGGCGGCCACCACCTGGGTGACCAGGCGTCCGCCGGTCTTCCGGGAGGGACCGTTCGACGAGGAGGCGGGCCGGGCCGCGGTCGCCCTCGTGGACGAACGGGTACGTGGTGGGCTGCCGCCGAGGAGTGTCGTGTCGGTCACCGGGCTGCCGCTGAACGACGCGGTCCGGCGGGGGCTGGCGGACGGCGTTCTGGACCGGCAGCCGATGTTCGACCGGATCACTCAGGACGGCGTGGCGTGGCGGGACGGACGGCGGGTCGCCGCCGACGTGATCCTGTGGGCGACCGGGTTCCGGGCCGCGCTCGGTCATCTGGCGCCGCTGGGCCTGCGCGAGCCGGGCGGCGGCATCCGCGTCGACGGCACGCGCGTGGTGGCCGACCCCCGGGTCCATCTCGTGGGCTACGGCCCGTCGGCGAGCACGATCGGCGCGAACCGGGCCGGGCGCGCGGCCGTCCGCGACGTCCGCCGGCTGCTGGCCGAGGACCCGGCCCGCGCGGCGGCGGCCTGAGGGCAACGGGCCGGGCGCGGGGCGGAACGAGCGCCCGGGGCGTCGGTGTTCCGAAGGCGGTCCGAGACCACCAGGCCGGGGCGCGGGAGCCGGCGCGCGCCCCGAGCCGTCGGCGACCCGAGCCGTCGGCGCCCGGTGGCGGGCGGCCCTGGCCGCGCGTGGCCGTCGGCGTGCACCCGAGACGGCCGGTGGCGTTCCGGCGACTCGCGATCGCGGTGCGTCACGGTGCGTCACTTCGATGGATCGGGGCCGGGGTGCCGCTGCGCGGCCAGAGTCCGCTGCCGGGTGTTGAACTCGGCGACGTTGCGCTCGTGCTCGGCGTAGTCGGCGGTGAAGCGTGTGTCGCCGGGCTTGACGGTGACGAAGTACAGCCAGTCGCCCGGGGCCGGATGGAGCGCGGCGTGCATCGCGTCGTCGCCGGGGTTGTCGATGGGGGTCGGCGGCAGCCCCATCCGCTGGTAGGAGTTGTACGGACTGTCCAGCCGGGTGTCGGCCGCGGTCGTGCGGACGGTGGTGCGGCCCAGGGCGTAGTGCAGGGTGGAGTCCATCTGCAGCGGCATCCCGCGCTCCAGCCGGTTGAACACCACGCGCGCCACCTTCGCCATGTCCGCCTTCGTCGCGGACTCGGCCTGGACGATGCTCGCGACGGTCACCGCCTGATAGACGTTCATGTAGTCGCGCTGCGCGCCGGCCGCGACCGGCGCCGCGGAGAACTTCTTGTTGGCGGTGTCGACCATGGCGGCCAGCAGCGACTGCGGGGTCGCCTTGTCGTCGAGGGGGTACGTCGCCGGGTAGAGGTAGCCCTCCGGGTTGCCCTCGGCGGCGGCGGGCAGCTTGAGGCCGGCCTTGGCCGCCGCCTGCTTGGTGCTGCCCGCGGGCAGGGCGAGGGCCTTGTCCACGGCGGCGTAGACCTGTCCGGCACGCCAGCCCTCGGGGATGACGAGGGTGCGCGGGCGTGCGGGTTTGTCGCTGTCGAGGGTCAGCAGCGGCACCGCCACGGCGGTGCCGGCCAGGACGGCCCCGGACACGACGAGGGCCAGTCGGCCCCGGCGCGTCAGCTTGATGGTGTTCCGTGACGGCATGTTCGTCTGCATGCGGGCACGGTAACTCCCATAGGCTCATAAACCTGGCATATCGTCAGCTTGTCGGCTCCAGTTGGGCATCGCGGCGGACCAGTGCCGCATAGCGCCCGTCGAGCTCCAGCAGTTCCTCGTGGGTGCCGCGTTCGGCCACCCGTCCGGAGTCGAGGACGACGATCTGGTCGGCGCCGCGGACGGTGGAGAGGCGGTGGGCGATGGTGAGGGTCGTCCGGTCGGCCGACAACGCGTCGATGGCTTCCTGCACGGCCGCCTCGGTACGGGTGTCCAGGGCGCTGGTCGCCTCGTCCAGGAGGAGGACCGGCGGATCCCGCAGGATGGTCCGGGCGATCGCCAGGCGCTGCTTCTCGCCACCGGAGAAACGGTGTCCGCGTTCGCCGACGACGGTGTCGTAGCCGTCGGGCAGCGCCGCGATGTGGTCGTGTATCTGGGCCGCCCGCGCGGCCGCCACCAGTTCCTCGTCGGTGGCGTCGGGCTTGGCGAAGCGCAGGTTCTCGGCGACCGAGGCGTGGAAGAGGTACGTCTCCTGGGAGACGACGCCGACCGCGCGGGCGAGGGTGTCGAAGTCCAGGTCGCGCACGTCGATCCCGTCCAGGGTGACCCGGCCGCCGGTCACGTCGTAGAGCCGGGGCACCAGGCAGCCGAGGGTGGACTTGCCGGCGCCGGTGGGTCCGACGACCGCGAGGCTGCTGCCGGCCGGGACGGTGATGTCGATGCCGTCCAGGACGGGGGCGCCCTTGCCGTCGTAGCGGAAGCCGACGTCCTCGAAGCGGATCTCGCCCTTGATCCGCTCCAGCCGGACGGGCTGTTCGCGCTCGGTGATGTCGATCGGCAGGTCGAGGTACTCGAAGATGCGCTGGAACAGGGCGAGCGAGGTCTGGATCTGCACCCCGGTCGACAGCAGACTGACCGCCGGCCGGAACAGGCCCTGCTGGAGCGAGACGAAGGCGACGATGGTGCCGATGGAGACCTCGGGGCCGCCGAACCGAAGGGCGATTCCCGCGGTCCAGTAGATGACGGCGGGCATGGCGGCCATCACGATGGTGATCACCGCCATGCGCCAGCGCCCGGCCATGTTCGACCGCACCTCGAGGTCGACCAGGCCTTCGGACTCGGCGGCGAAGGACGCGGTCAGCGAGTCGGACCGGCCCATCGTGCGGCCGAGGAGGATGCCGCTGACGGAGAGCGACTCGGTGACGGTCGCCGCCATCGCGGCCATCTGCTTCTGCCGCCGAGTGGTGATCTTCTTGCGCTCGTTGCCGACGCGGCGGCTGATCCACACGAACACCGGGAGCAGGAGCAGCGAGACGACGGTCAGGCGCCAGTCGAGGGCGACCATCGCGACGATCGTGGCGACCACGCTGGTCAGGTTGGAGACCAGCGAGGTGGCGGTGGAGGTGACGGTGGCCTGCATGCCGCCGATGTCGTTGGCGATGCGCGACTGCACCTCGCCGGTGCGGGTGCGGGTGAAGAAGGCGAGCGACATGCGCTGCAGCCGGCCGTAGACGGCGGTGCGCAGGTCATGCATGACGCGCTGGCCGACGGTCGTGGAGATCAGCGTCTGCAGAACGCCGAAGACGCTGGACAGGACGGCGCTGAGGATCATGCCCGCGGCGAGCAGGCCGAGCAGACCGGTGCGGCCCTGCGGGATCGCGACGTCGAGCGTCTCCCTGAGCAGGAAGGGCGTGGCTACGGAGACCAGCGAGGAGGCTCCGACGAGCAGGCCGACGACGGCGAGGCGGCTGCGGTAGGGGCGGAACAGCCTCAGGATGCGCCGGACCTGCCGGGGTTGTTCCTTCTCGGTGGGTGGGGTCCAGGAGAGTTGACGGTCGGGGTGCATGGGCTCCTACGAGGGGGTGCGGGCGCCGACCGGACAGCGCGGACGACGATGACTCACGGACTCTAGCTCATTGTTACCTATGCTCACAATGAACATGGTCCTGATATTGTTCCCGCATGAGCGACCCCGACGCCGACGGCCTCCTCGCCGAGCAGCTGCTCCGGCTCACCCGCCGGCTGCACCGCATCCAGAAGCGCCATCTTCAGGAGCACGCCCTGGGCATCACGCCGGCGCAGTCCCGGCTGCTGCGCACGCTGGCGCACTTCGGCGAGCCGCCGCGCATGGCGGATCTCGCCGAGGCCCTGGAGGTCGTGCCCCGCGCGGTCACGACACTGGTGGACGCCCTGGAGGCGGGCGGCACGGTGCGCCGCGTGCCCGACCCGGCCAGCCGGCGGGTGATCCGCGTCGAACTCACCGACGACGGCCGCGGCGCACTGCGCCGGCTGCGCGGCGCCCGCCGGGCCGCAGCGGAGGAGATCCTGGCGCCCCTGACGGCCGAGCAGCGCGAGGCGCTCGGCGGACTCCTGGACACACTGGTGGGTACGGAGCCCGCAAGGGGACGTCGCTGCTGATCGCGACGCTCGCGGGTCCGCGGTCCGCGGTCCGCCGAGACGCGGTGGCCGCACGGGCCTCACCGCCGAGTCACGGCGCCCGCGGGGGCGTCACCGCTGAGTCACGTGCTTCGGTTCGGGCCGCACCGCTGCGTCATGACCGCCGGTCCGGGCCGCGCCTCCGGGGCACGGCCGTCGGCGGGCGCCTCGCCGCCGAGTCACGGTGAGGCCGGCGGCGCGGGTCCGGCTGCCGCGTCACGGGCGTCCACGCGAGGAGCGCTGCCCGGTTCCGCCCCCACGAGGTCACGCCCGGAGGTTGACCTTGTCCCCCATCACCACCACGGGCTTGTCCTTCGGGTTCAGTGTGCGCAGCAGGTACTCCATCGCCGTCTCCGGAACGCTGACGCAGCCCAGCGTGCCGTCGCCGTGGTCCAGATGCAGCCAGATGCCGCCGCCCTTGCTCTGTCCGAGGGGCCGGGTCGGGTCGTCGGGACGGGTGCCCCGCAGCCGGTTGTAGTCGATGGCGATCACGTAGTCGAAATCGTGCCAGTGCGCCTCGTCCCAGTAGTACGGGGAGACGAAGGCGTCCTCGTCCTGGGTGTACGGCAGCCGGGTGCCCGGGTCGTCGAGGATGCCGCCGGCGTCGGTAAGCGTGTACACGCCGACCGGGCTGCGCTCGTCGCCCTCGTGGTGGTCGGTGGTCCAACCGCGCTTGCCGTTGTGCGCGGGCCAGCTGCCGCTGCGCTGCCATGCCGTTCCCCGCTTCTCGTAGAGGACGAGCGTCGAGTCCGGGGAGTTCTCGCCGTCGCCGTAGACCGCCACGATCTGACGGGTGTCCGCCGGGATCCGCTGCCACAGCCGGTCACCGACACCGGGGACGTGGACCGGCTTAACGGTCGGACTGGGACTGGGTCGGGCGGTTCCCGAAGGACCGCCGGGTCTGGGCAGTTCCCTGTGCCGGACCTCTGCCCGCGTGTCACCGCACGCGGCCAGCGCCGACAGAAGGAAACCGCACGCCGCCACCGCGGCTGTCGCACGCCTTACACCACCTTTTCGCATGACCCCATGGTGGACACGCCGGACTCGGGTGATCTACTCGAGATTGGACCAAATAGCCTTATCCGCTGCTTTTTGACTCTTTTGAAGTATGTCGTTCAGGCACTGAGGAGGGCTCACCTGCTAGGCACGCCCTCCGGACGGGTCGCGCTCCGGCGCGGGCGCACTCGGGGGCCGCACACGGGTGTGCGGGGCGCAAGCGGTACGCGCGCCGGCGCGGGTCGGCGCCCCTACCTGACGCCCCGTTCGAGCCGTACCGCCCCGATGGTCCGGGCAAGGCCCTCGCGCAGCTCCGGGCAGGTGCCCGTGCAGGTCCGGGCAGATGCGCTGTGCGGGCCCGGGCACGAGCGCCGCATGGCCGACCCGGGCCCCTCGGCCCGGAAAACCGCTTGCTTTTCGCGACTGTGCGAAGCGAGGCTGTCACGGCTTGCCGCCGCCTTCTGCGGCCCGGCCCGATTCCGCCCCTGACACGAGCCACTGGGACGTCATGCAGATCCAAGACCTTCCGTATCCCGACCCGGGCGTGCCCGACGCACGCTCGGGTCCCCGATTCCTGTGGTGGCTGGGGCGGAACCAGCTCGGCGGCCAGCTGAAGGCACTGGCCTGGGGACTGCTGCACTTCGCCGCGGTCTCCGCCCTGCCCTTCTGCGTCGGCCTCGCGGTGCAGGCGGTCGTCGACCGGTCCGGCAAGCGGCTCGCCCTGACGGGGGGTCTGCTGTTGCTCGCCAGCGCCTGCAGCGCCCTCGGGGACGCCTTCCTGCACCGCGCCGCGGTCACCAACTGGATCACCGCGGCCGCCCGCGTCCAACAGCTGCTCGCCCGCAAGGCCGCTCGGCTCGGCTCGGCCCTGACCCGGCGCGTCGCCGCCGGCGAGGTGGTGGCCGTCTCCACGGGTGACGTCGAGAAGATCGGCTGGTTCGTGGAGGCGGTGTCCCGGTTCACCGCCGCGGCCGTCACCATCGTGCTGGTCTGCGTCGCCCTCGTCGTCTACCAGCCTGCTCTCGGCCTCATCGTCGCCGTGGGACTGCCCGCGCTGGCGCTCGCGGTGCTGCCCCTGCTGCCCCGGGCCACCCGGCGCGCCGACCTGCAGCGCGAAAAGGCGGGCCGCGCCACCGAACTGGCCTCGGACACCGTCGCCGGGCTGCGGGTGCTCCGCGGCATCGGCGGCGAGGAACTGTTCCTCGACCGCTACCGCCGCGCCTCCCAGGAGGTACGGCACGCCGCCGTCCACAGCGCCCGGATGTGGTCCCTGATCTCCGCGATCCAGGTGCTGCTGCCGGGCCTGCTGCTCATCGCCGTCGTCTGGTACGGCGTGCACCTGGCCCGCGAAGGCCGGATCACCGTCGGCGAACTCGTCACCGTCTACAGCTCCGTCATGGTCCTCACCTATCCGTTGCAGCACTTCCAGGAGATCGCGATGGCGTACTCCTTCTCCCGGCCGTCGGCCAAACGGGCCGCGCGGGTGCTGTCGCTGGAACGCACCACGGAGCCGCAGGAGCCGGGACGGCCGCAGGAGCCGGAGAGTGCGCACGAGCGGCCGCAGGAGGCCGCCACGCCCCGGGCAGCCGAGTCCGACACCCCGTCAGGGGGCCTGTACGACCCGGTGACCGGGCTGCACGTGCCCGCCGGGCTGCTGACCGCCGTGGTGTGCGGTGACCCCGACGCGGCGGGCCGTCTGGCGGAACGGCTCGGCGGCCATCCCGCCGAGGACCCGCCGGGCGCCTCGGTGCTGCTGGACGGCGTACCCCTCGACGGACTTCCCCTCGACGCGGCGCGCACGGCGGTCCTGGTGCAGGACAAGGACCCGGTACTGCTGTCGGGTTCGTTGCGCGAACTGCTCGACGTGCCCGCCTCGGGCGACGTCACCGTGAAGGCGGCGCTGGCGGCGGCGCAGTGCGGTGACGTACTGGACGCCCTCGCGCAGGCGTCGCTGAAGGCCGAGAACCCGATGGACGTCCGGATCACCGAGCGCGGCCGGTCCCTGTCCGGTGGACAGCGCCAGCGTCTCGCCCTGGCCCGGTCCCTCGTCACCGACCCGGAGGTGCTCGTCCTGGACGAACCCACCTCGGCCGTCGACTCCCACACGGAGGCGCGGATCGCGGAGGGCCTGCGCGCGCTGCGGGCGGGCCGTACGACGGTCGTCCTCACCTCCTCGCCGCTGCTCCTGGAGCGCGCCGACCGGGTGGTACTCCTCCACGAGGGCGAGGCCGCGGCGGTCGGCGCGCACCGCGAGCTGCTGCGCACCGAGCCGCGCTACCGGTCGGTGGTGACGCGCGAGACGGACGAGGAACGCGCGAGGGACGAGGCGCCGACCGGCGAGGGGACGGCGCGGACCGCGCCGGCCGCCGTGTCCGCACACGAGGCGGCCGCCCTGCGGGGCGTGCTGGAAGAGATCGAGGAGACCGCATGATCGGCGTGGCCCCGCCCGGCTACGACCCGGCGGCCCCGACGACGGCGAACACGCTGCCCGTCGGCGCCTCCGCCACCGTACGCGCCTACGTGCGCGAACTGCTGCGCCGGCACCGGCGTGCCTTCCTGCTCCTGATCACCGTCAACACGGTGGCCGTGCTGGCCTCCATGATGGGCCCCTGGCTGCTGGGCGACCTGGTCGAGCGGGTCTCGGACGACGCCCGCGAGCTCCATCTGGGGCTCACCGCCGCGCTGTTCGTGCTCGCGCTGCTCGTCCAGGCCGTGTTCGTGCGTCAGGTGCGGCTGCGCGGCGCGGTGCTCGGCGAGCGGATGCTGGCGGACCTCAGGGAGGACTTCCTCGTGCGGTCGGTCGGCCTGCCGCCGGGTGTGGTGGAGCGGGCGGGCACCGGCGATCTGCTGTCCCGCATCACCACGGACATCGACCGGCTCGCCAACGCGATGCGTGAGGCCGTGCCGCAGCTGGCGATCGGAGTGGTGTGGGCGGCGCTGCTGCTGGGCGGTCTGGTCGTCGCGGCGCCGCCGCTCGCGGCGGCCGTGCTGCTCGCGCTGCCGCTGCTGGTGGCCGGCTGCCGCTGGTACTTCCGCAGGGCGCCGTCCGCCTACCGCTCGGAGGCCGCGGGTTACGCCGCCGTGGCCGCCGCGCTCGCCGAGACCGTCGACGCGGGCCGTACCGTGGAGGCCCACCGTCTCGGCGACCGCCGGATCGCCCTGTCGGAGCGACGGATCCGGGAGTGGACCGCGTGGGAGCGGTACACGCTGTGGCTGCGGTCGGTGCTGATCCCGGTCATCAACCTCACCCATATGACGGTCCTCGCCTCGGTGCTGATGGTCGGCGGGGTGTTCGTCCTGCACGGCTGGGTGGGGGTCGGGCAGCTCACCACGGGCGCGCTCATCGCACAGATGCTCGTCGACCCGGTGGGCCTGATCCTGCGCTGGTACGACGAGTTGCAGGTGGCGCAGGTGTCGCTGGCCCGGCTGGTCGGCGTCCGCGACATCGAGCCGGACGCCGGGGACCCTTCGATCGCTCCGGACGGCCGGGACGTGCACGCGGAGGAAGTGCGCTTCGGCTACCGTGAGGGCGTCGACGTCCTGCGGGAGGTCTCCCTGCGGGTGGCCCCGGGCACGCGGCTGGCCCTGGTCGGCCCCTCGGGCGCCGGCAAGTCCACCCTGGGGCGGCTGCTCGCCGGGATCTACGCGCCCCGGGCCGGCCAGGTCACCCTGGGCGGCGCCGAGCTGTCCCGGATGCCCGCCGAGAAGGTCCGCTCCCATGTGGCCCTGGTCAACCAGGAGCACCATGTCTTCGTGGGCACCCTGCGCGACAATCTCCTGCTGGCCCGTGCCGACGCCGGTGACACGGAGCTGTGGGCCGCGCTGAGCGCGGTGGACGCCGACGGCTGGGCCCGGGCCCTCGACAAGGAGCTCGACACCGAGGTCGGCTCGGGCGGGCTCGCGCTCACGCCCGCTCAGGCGCAGCAGATCGCGCTGGCCCGGTTGGTGCTGGCCGATCCGCACACCCTGGTGCTGGACGAGGCGACCTCGCTTCTCGACCCGCGCGCGGCCCGGCATCTGGAACGATCGCTGGCCCGGGTTCTGGACGGCCGTACGGTCGTCGCCATCGCCCACCGGCTGCACACCGCCCACGACGCGGATCTCATCGCCGTGGTCGAGAACGGCCGGATCAGCGAACTGGGCAGCCACGACGAGCTGGTCGCGGCGGACGGTGCGTACGCGGCGCTGTGGCGATCCTGGCACGGCTGAGGGGTCGGCCGCAGCGCGTGGGGGGTACCGCCCGGTGCTCCGCCGGGCCGGGCGTACCGACCCGGGCCGACTGAGCGGTGGCAGACCCTGCCCGGCGGGGTCCGGCCGGCGCCGGCGCCCGGTGCTCGGCCCCACGGCGCACAGCGGGCGCCGTGGGGCGGCCGCGGTGCGGGCGTGCCACTCACGCCGTGCCGTTGCGCGGTGGCGAACAGGGGTGGAAGGCTGGGAAGCGGCAGCGGTTCGGGGAGCGCCCGGGAACCCCGTGGTTCCCGCCGGGCGACGACCGTGCCCCGAGCACCGGCGGCCGGCCCCCGGCCGCGGTGAGAACGGGACCGTCCGCACCCCCTGGAGGTATCCGTGGACAGCGCCGACGGATGGGGAGACGACGTCTACCAGCCCGACGACTCCGAGATCAAGGAAGACACCGGGGTCCTCGACTCGGAGGACACGCTGGAGTACGACGGTGTCGACGATCCCCTGGACCGCGGCTGGTCCCCTCCGGAGCGGCCGTGGGCGGTGGACCACACCGGTGTGACCGCGGCGGAGCGCCGACAGGGCGAGACCCTGGACCAGCGCCTGGCCGAGGAGCTGCCCGACCTGGCCGCGCCGGACGGCGACGGCATCGGCGACTACGACGGCGGGGACGGGGAACTCCTGGACGACGAGGTCGGCGGCGCCCGCTCCGGCCGGCTGGTCGCGCCCGACGAGGGCGCGCACGAGGACGAGGAGAGCGCCCTGGTCGCCACGGACGTGGGCATCGACGGCGCCGCCGCATCGGCCGAGGAGGCCGCGGTACACGTCGTGGACGAGGACACCCTGTACGGCTGACCGAGGCGTCCGCGTCCCGCCGTCCCGACCTTCCCCACCGCCGCACGAGGAGCAGCCATGCAGCAGGACAAGCATCCCGACTACCACCCCGTGGTCTTCCGCGACCGCGCAGCCGGCTACGCGTTCCTCACCCGGTCCACCGCGACCAGTGAGCAGCGCATCGAGTGGGACGACGGGGAGACGTACCCGGTCGTGGAGGTGGAGATCTCCTCGGAGAGCCATCCCTTCTACACCGGCAAGGCCCGCACGGTGGACACCGAGGGCCGTATCGCCCGGTTCGAGCGCCGCTACGGCGGGACAGGGCAGGACACCGGCGACGCCCCCGCCTGACCGGCCGCACGCGTGGGGGCCGGGGGCAGGGCCGGAGGCCGCACGGCCGCGGGGGCGCGGCCCCTGGCGAGTCCGGCCCCGGCCGCCGTGCGGGCGCCTCAGATGAAGTTCAGCGCGGCCGCGCAGCCGATCCCGCCGAGCACCATGAACACCGGCATCAGCACCTTCAGCTCGACCCAGCTGCCCGCACGGAACCGCATGGCCTTCGGTGGGCCGATGGGGTACCAGCGCTTGCGGCCCACCGGTATCGGCCACAGGATCGGGCAGCCGGAGACGGTCAGCGCGTCCCCGATGTCGTGCACGAGCGCACCGAGCACGATCGGCAGCCCCAGCCAGAGGTACTCCTGGCCCGGTTCCGTGAACAGCCAGTCCGAGCCGTTCCCCGGCTTGTCCAGGATCCCGGCGAGGATCCAGGCGCTGGTCGCGGCCAGCAGCCACACCAGGACGTCGCTGCTGGAGCCTCGGGCCGCCCGCCACAGCAGGCCCTCGATGGCCAGCACCATATGGGCGAAAAGGATCGCCAGGACCGCCCAGCGCCCTCCGGTGATCGCCGCCGCGGAGGCGCCCGCGCCGATCAGCACCGCCCACAGCCAGGTGTGCGTGAGCGTGCGGTGGCCGCCGGAGCGGCGCGGGTCGCCCTTCTTTCGTGTCGCCTTGTAGACGGCGTAGGACAGCTTGTCGACGATCTCGCAGAGCCAGCGGGAGAGCGGTCCGAAGGCGCGCGAGATGGTGGCGGCCTTGTGGTCCAGGTCGGGGGCGAGTGCGGCGCCGGCGCAGATCAGCGCGCCGACGAGCAGCACCGGCCAGGGCATCGGGTGCCCTGCCGCCGCGGTCGCGGCTCCGACGCCGAGCCAGGCCGCCGCGCCCGACAGTGAGTGTGCTGGTCCCATCATGGCCGCTTCCCGCCCCATTCCTCGTATGCCGTTGTCCAGTTGGCCCGCTGCGCCGATCCCGCGTCGGCGACACAGCGTAGCGGTCGTGATCTTCGCTCCGGCATCCGATTCCCGCCCCGGCCGTGCGGCCAGGCAAGATGGGGGCGTGACCCTCATCGACCAGCTGCCGCCGACCGCCGACCCCGACGCCCTGTACGAAGCCTTCGAGTCGTGGGCCCAGGAGCGGGGCCTCACGCTCTACCCCCACCAGGAGGAGGCGCTGATCGAGGCGGTCTCCGGTGCGAACGTGATCGTGTCCACGCCCACGGGCTCCGGCAAGAGCATGATCGCCGCCGGCGCGCACTTCGCCGCCCTGGCCCGTGACGAGGTCACCTTCTACACGGCTCCGATCAAGGCGCTGGTGTCGGAGAAGTTCTTCGAGCTGTGCAAGCTGTTCGGCACGGAGAACGTCGGCATGCTCACAGGCGACGCCTCCGTTAACGCCGACGCGCCGGTGATCTGCTGCACCGCCGAGGTGCTGGCCTCGATCGCGCTGCGCGACGGAAAAAACGCCGACGTCGGCCAGGTCGTGATGGACGAGTTCCACTTCTACGCGGAGCCGGACCGCGGCTGGGCCTGGCAGATCCCCCTGCTGGAGCTGCCGCAGGCGCAGTTCGTCCTCATGTCGGCGACCCTCGGCGACGTGTCCTTCTTCGAGAAGGACCTGACCCGCCGCACCGGCCGTCCGACGTCGGTGGTCCGCTCGGCGACCCGTCCGGTGCCGCTCTCCTACGAGTACCGGCGCACCCCCCTGACGGAGACGCTCACCGAGCTGCTGCAGGCCCGGCAGGCGCCCGTGTACATCGTGCACTTCACGCAGGCCCAGGCGGTCGAGCGGGCGCAGGCGCTGATGAGCATCAACATGTGCTCGCGCGAGGAGAAGGACGAGATCGCCGAGCTGATCGGCAACTTCCGCTTCACCACGAAGTTCGGCCGCAACCTCTCCCGGTACGTGCGGCACGGCATCGGTGTGCACCATGCGGGGATGCTGCCGAAGTACCGGCGCCTGGTGGAGAAGCTGGCGCAGGCCGGTCTTCTGAAGGTGATCTGCGGAACGGACACGCTCGGCGTCGGCGTCAACGTCCCGATCCGCACGGTGCTGTTCACGGCGCTCACCAAGTACGACGGCAGCCGGGTGCGCACGCTGCGCGCCCGGGAGTTCCACCAGATCGCGGGCCGGGCCGGCCGGGCGGGCTTCGACACGGAGGGTTTCGTCGTCGCCCAGGCTCCCGAGCACGTCATCGAGAACGAGAAGGCGCTCGCCAAGGCGGGCGACGATCCGAAGAAGCGACGCAAGGTGGTCCGCAAGAAGGCGCCGGAGGGTTTCGTCGCCTGGTCGGACACGACGTTCGACAAGCTCATCGCCTCCGAGCCGGAGCCGCTGACGTCCCGGTTCCGGGTCACGCACACCATGCTGCTGTCGGTGATCGCCCGCCCGGGCAACGCCTTCGAGGCGATGCGGCACCTGCTGGAGGACAACCACGAGCCGCGCAAGCAGCAGCTGCGGCACATCCGGCGGGCGATCGCCATCTACCGCTCGCTGCTGGACGGCGGCATCGTCGAGAAGCTCGACCAGCCGGACGCGGAGGGCCGCATCGTCCGGCTCACGGTGGACCTCCAGCAGGACTTCGCCCTCAACCAGCCGCTGTCGACGTTCGCGCTGGCCGCGTTCGAGCTGCTGGACCCCGAGTCGCCGTCCTACGCGCTGGACATGGTCTCCGTGGTGGAGTCCACGCTGGACGACCCGCGGCAGATCCTGGTCGCCCAGCAGAACAAGGCGCGCGGCGAGGCGGTGGCCGCGATGAAGGCGGACGGCGTCGAGTACGAGGAGCGCATGGAGCGCCTCCAGGACGTCACCTACCCCAAGCCGCTGGAGGAGTTGCTCTTCCACGCCTACAACACGTACCGCAAGAGCCACCCGTGGGTGGGCGACCACCCGCTGTCGCCGAAGTCCGTGGTCCGGGACATGTACGAACGGGCGCTGACCTTCACGGAGTTGGTCTCCTTCTACGAGCTCGCGCGCACCGAGGGCATCGTGCTGCGCTACCTGGCGAGCGCCTACAAGGCCCTGGAGCACACCGTCCCGGACGACCTGAAGTCCGAGGACCTGCAGGATCTGATCGCCTGGCTCGGTGAGATGGTGCGCCAGGTCGACTCCAGCCTGCTGGACGAGTGGGAGCAGCTGGCCAACCCGGAGGTGATGACCGCCGAGGAGGCGCAGGAGAAGGCCGACCAGGTCAAGCCGGTCACCTCCAACGCGCGCGCCTTCCGCGTCCTGGTCCGCAACGCCATGTTCCGCCGGGTCGAGCTGGCCGCCCTCGATCAGGTGGAGGAGCTGGGCGAGATGGACGCCGAGTCCGGCTGGGACGCCGAGGCGTGGGGCCGGGCCATGGACGCGTACTGGGAGGAGTACGAGGACCTCGGTACCGGTCCCGACGCCCGCGGCCCCAAGCTGCTGATGATCGAGGAGGAGCCGCAGCACGGGCTGTGGCGCGTGCGGCAGATCTTCGACGACCCCAATGGCGACCACGACTGGGGCATCAGCGCGGAGGTCGATCTCGCCGCCTCCGACGCCGAGGGCCGCGCGATCGTCCGGGTGACCGCCGTAGGACAGCTGTGAGCACAGGAGAATCCAGCCCATGACGAACCCGGCCGACAGTCTCGTCGACCTGTTGGACCTCGAACAGATCGAGGTCAACATCTTCCGCGGCCGCAGCCCGCAGGAGTCCCTGCAACGGGTCTTCGGCGGGCAGGTGGCCGGCCAGGCGCTGGTCGCCGCCGGCCGCACCACGGACGGTGAGCGCCCGGTGCACTCGCTGCACGCGTACTTCCTGCGCCCCGGCCGGCCGGGGGTGCCGATCGTGTACCAGGTCGAACGGATACGGGACGGGCGGTCCTTCACGACCCGCCGGGTCACCGCGGTGCAGCAGGGCCGCACGATCTTCAATCTGACCGCCTCCTTCCACAAGCCTGAACAGGGGAGTTTCGAGCACCAGTTGCCGCCGGCCCGCAAGGTCCCGGACCCGGAGTCCCTGCCTACGGTGGCGGAGGAGATCCAGGAGCATCTGGGCGCCCTGCCCGAGCAGCTGGAGCGCATGGCGCGCCGCCAGCCCTTCGACATCCGTTACGCGGACCGGCTGCGCTGGACCGCCGAGGACGTGCGGGACGCCGAGCCGCGCAGCGCGGTGTGGATGCGCGCGGTGGGCCCGCTGGGCGACGACCCGCTGGTGCACACCTGCGCGTTGACCTACGCCAGTGACATGACGCTGCTCGACGCGGTGCGGCTGCCGGTCGAGCCGCTGTGGGGGCCGCGGGGCTTCGACATGGCCTCACTGGACCACGCCATGTGGTTCCACCGGCCCTTCCGCGCGGACGAGTGGTTCCTGTACGACCAGGAGTCGCCGATCGCGACGGGTGGCCGCGGCCTGGCCCGCGGGCGGATCTACGACAGGGAGGGTCGTCTGCTCGTGTCGGTGGTCCAGGAGGGGCTGTTCCGCTCCCTGTAGCCACCGGCCCGCCGTCGGTCGGACCCGCGCCGCCCCGGGCGGCGGTCACCTGGAGGCGACGCCTCTGCGGAGGATGCGGCCCAACAGGCCGTGCGGTCGTCCGGAGCCGTGGGGCGCTCTGGCCTGTGCGGGATGGTGCACGCACCGGCCCGAGCACTGACCGGGACCGGCCCGGTGGGTCTGCGTGCTCAAGCTCCGCAGCGGGTGCGGCGCCTCCGCGGCGCCGCGGTCGCCGTGCCGGGGAGTCGGGCGGGGCGCGGGCCGGTGGGCTCGGGCCTCGGTCACCGCTTGAGCCAGCTCGGCCCGCAGCCAGTCGATCTCATCGGCGTCCTGCGCCGTCGTGATCCGCTCCGTGAGGCGGGCCGCGGGTGATCCCGGCGCCCCGTGGGCTTCCGGGCGTGGCCGGAAACGGTTCAGATGGGCGTGTTCACAGGGGTCCGTGACGACCTCGGAGACCTGGAGCCGGTCCAGCAGGGAGGCCACCGCCGCCGCCCGCTCCCACGGGTCGTCGGACCGGCGCAGCAGGAACCCGAGGTGCCGGCCGCGCCAGTTACGCGGGCGCAGGTCCACCCTCGCGTCCAGTTGGTCGCGCAGTGTCTCGGGCAGCGGCTTGCTCAGCAGTTCGGCGTGTTCGGCGGCGGCCGCGAACTCGCGCAGGTCGTCCGCCAGATAGCGCCAGACCACGGTCCGGTACCGGTTGAGGTAGAAGGCCGAGGGGACGACCAGGCCGAGGCGGGCCAGCCGCGTGAACCTCGCGGAGGTGATCTCCAGGATCTCCGCGCCGTCCTTGGTCCCCACGGTCTCGACACGCTTTCGCAGCGCCTCCGGGAAATCCTCCCGGTCGAGCAGCCGCTGGACCTCGGCGCGGGCGACACGCCGTCCGCCCCCGCCTTCGTCGGGCAGGGTGCGGATGTGGCCGAGGTCGACGGCCAGGTCGAACTCCCTCCATTTCAGGCCGAGTTCACGGGCCGCTCGGCTCTGAGTGAAGGGCGCCTCGCGCGGCCGCGTGGTCGGGCGCGCCGTGGTCGTGATCTCGTGCGCGATGGTCCTGTTCTCGGGCGTGATGGTGTTGCCGGACATGTCCGTGCCCCCGTCGAGTATGTGGCCGGCGCCGTCTGCGCTCACCTGCGAAAAACCGTAGCCGGTGGCGAAGATCTGCGCGCGAGCCTGTGGATAACTCACGAGGTACGACGAACATGCAGGTCAGAAGCCTGACGGTGAGTCGTCCCCCGGTCTCCGGGCGTCCACGTCGAGGTGCTCGCCGACCCGGTTCACCAGCAGGGTCATCTCGTATCCGATCTGGCCGATGTCGGCCTCGGCACCGCTGAGGACGCACAGGCAGCTGCCGGCTCCAGCGGCCGTCACGAACAGCACGGCCTCGTCGAACTCGACCATCGTCTGCCGCACCGAGCCCGCCCCGAAGTGCCGACCCGAGCCCTTGGCGAGGCTGTGCAGTCCGGACGAGACGGCCGCGAGATGCTCCGCGTCCTCGCGCCGAAGACCCGTGCTCGCGCCGGTGACCAGTCCGTCGTTCGACAGCACCAGGGCGTGCCGTACGTGCTCCACCCGTTCGGTCAGATCGTCGAGCAGCCAGCCGAGTGTCTGGTTGTGCGCCATGCCGCGGTCTCCCCCCGTGGTCTCCTCCCCCGTGGCCCGGAGGAATCTCCCGCCAGCCTTCCCCACCGTCGCCGTGGCGGCAAGCAAGATGGACACATGGCACAGAACATGACCGATGAGGAATGGCGGGCCTTCGTCTCGTCCGGCACGCGTACCGGCAAGCTGTCGACCGTCCGCGCCGACGGGAGCCCGCACATCGCGCCGATCTGGTTCCTGCTCGACGGGGACGACGTGGTGTTCAACACCGGCAAGGAGACCGTGAAAGGCCGGAATCTGACGCGCGAGGACCGGGTCGCCCTGTGTGTGGACGACGACCGGCCGCCGTTCAGCTTCGTGGTGCTGCAGGGACGTGCCCGGCTGTCCGAGGACCTGGACGAGCTGCGCCACTGGGCCGCCCGGATCGGTGGCCGGTACATGGGCGAGGCCCGGGCCGAGGAGTTCGGGGAGCGCAACGGCGTTCCGGGCGAGCTTCTGGTCCGGGTCAGGGTCGACAAGGTGGTCGCGGTCCGGGACCTGGCGGACTGAAACGGGGAGGAGCCGGACGGACACCCCGCCCGCGTGGCGCCGCCTCCGGCTGACGGCGTCGAACTCGCCCGCGCGGACCCGCCCTCAGCTCACGGTGTCGAGCAGCCGGGCGGTGCGCATCCGTCCGGCGTGCTCGACGGGCCGGATCAGCACCCGTTGAGGCCCGGTCCGCACGGCAGCGGCGTCCGCGCCGATCCGGGTGACACGGGTGCGGCGTGCTCATGATGGCGACGGTGGCGCCGGTTCGGGCGGTCGGACCGGCCTTCCCTCCATGTGACCGCCTCGGTCGCCCGGACTGCCCGTACGGACGCGCTTCGCGTCTCGAAGGTGCGCCCGCGCCGTGGGCTCCGATGGAGGATCATGCGGTCATGAGCGAGGATCACATCCATGTCCGGGACTTCTTCACCGCACGCGCGGCCGACTGGGACAGCAGGTTCCCGGACGACGGCCCGGCGTACGCTGCGGCGGTCGCCGAACTCGGGCTGCGCGAGGGCGATCGCGTGCTCGACGCGGGGTGCGGCACCGGGCGCGCCCTGCCTCCGCTGCGCGCCGCGGTGGGGGCCTCGGGTGTCGTCGTGGGCGTCGATCTCACCCCGGCCATGCTGGACGCCGCCGTGCGGGCAGGACGGGACCGGGACGGGCGGCTGCTGCTCGCCGACGTCGGTGCGCTGCCGCTGAGGTCCCGGTCCCTCGACGCCGTGTTCGCCGCGGGCCTCGTCGCGCACCTTCCCGATCCTGCACGGAATCTGCGGGAGTTGCGGCGTGTGGTGCGCCGCGGCGGCACACTGGCGCTCTTCCACCCGATCGGGCGGGCGGCGCTCGCGGCACGACAGGGACGCCGGCTCACGCCGGACGATCTGCGCGCGGAGCCCAACCTGGGACCGCTGCTCGCCGCTTCGGGGTGGCGCATGACGTCCTACGCCGACGAGGACGCCCGTTTCCTGGCGCTGGCGGTGCGCGAGGACTGAGGCCCGCCCGGCGGGAGAGCCCTCAGAGGGTTCCGGCGACGGCAGCCGTGAACACGTCGGGGTTGTCGAACATGATGTTGTGAGCCGCTCCGGGCACGGTGACCACCCGCACTCCCGCGGCTTCGAGGCCGTCCCTGCCCGGCAACTCGCCGCTGTGCTCACCCTGCAGGTAGAGCCGGTCTACGGGGAGCGCTTCGAGGATCGCGCGCATCGTGGGGTCCGCGCCGCGTCGCAGGCCCACCGCGCTGCGGTGCAGGGCGCGCGGGTCGGTCAGCCGCATGGTCGCCGCCCACAGGGGGCCGACGCTGTGCAGCACGCGCGCGTAGCCGTCGTCGACGAACGACTCCTCCTCGAAGGAGGCGATGGCGCTGCTGCCCGCCGTGGGCGGCGGAGACGGGTCGAGGTTGGCCTCCGCGAGGACCAGCCGGGAGACGAGGTGGGGCCTGCGATGGGCCAGCACGATCGCGACGGCACCGCCCATGCTGTGCCCGATCAGCTCGCAGCCGGTCAGCTCCGCCGTGTCCAGCGCGGCGGCCAGGGCGTCCGCGTGGTCCTCCAGCGTGTAGCCGAAGTGTGCGGGCCGGTCGCTGATCCCGTGTCCCGGCAGGTCGACGAAGAGGCTGCGCCGGCCCGCGAGTTCGGGGCGGGCCGCGATGTGCGCGTGGTACACGGAGGAGACCGAGCCCAGTCCGTGGACATAGACCCGCGCGGGTTGTTCCCCGGGCACCTCCGTCCAGCGGATCCGGCTGCCCCGGCCGTCGAACTCGGCCTGTCTCATGCGGTTCTCTCCCTCCCCGACGCGCCGCCGCTCCGATCAGCGCCCACTGATGATACATCGGGAACGAGGTATCACTGAGACGATACACACAGGAAACGATGTACTACGCTCGTGCGAGAGAATGCGGGCATGCTGGAACTGGCGATCCTCGGTTTCCTTTACGACACCCCGCTGCACGGGTACGAACTGCGCAAACGCATCACGGCGCTGACGGGGCACGTGCGGCCCGTCGCCGAGAGCACGCTCTACCCGGCGATCAAACGGCTGGAGAAGGCGGGGCTGCTGGAACGGGCCACCGAGCCGGGAGCCGTGGCCGCGCCACGCCACGTCCTCACCCTCACCGAGGACGGCGAAAGCGAGCTGCGCCGCAGGCTCGCCGAGCCGGTGCGGCGGGACATCACCGACGAGAACCGCTGGTTCACCGTCCTGGCCTTCCTCAGGCACCTCCCGGACCCCGCCGCTCAGGCGGCCGTGCTGCGGCGCAGGCTGGCCTTCCTGGAGACGCCCGCCAGCTTCTTCTACGAGGGCGACCGGCCCTTGCGCGCCGAGGAACTGGACGATCCGTTCCGGCGCGGCGTCCTCACCGTCGCGCGGGCCACGACGCAGGCCGAACTGGCCTGGCTGCGCGCCACGATCGCCTCACTGGAGGGCGTCACCCGCTGAACCGCCGGCGTGTCGCACGGGGCAGCCCCGCAGGCCGGGGACCGGATGGGTGCCGAGGTCGGCCACCCGGTAGCCGTCCGGGTAGCTCTTGATCTCCCAGTTCTGCCGCGCGAAGTGCGGGGCCCGGCGCGGCGGCAGGAGGCGCACCGCCCGGCCCCGGGCGCGCACCGCGCGGTGCACGAAGGCGCGGGTGAGGGCGGTGGGCGGCTCGTAACGGAAGGCCTTGAGCAGGGGTTCGTCGAGCAGGGCGAGGGTGGCTCGGCGCAGCAGGGGCGCGAGGGGGCGCGGATACCAGGAGGCCATCAGGTCGAGGGTCGCGTCGGAGACCTCGCGGGATCTCTCGTCCCAGCCGAAGTTGAGCTCCTCGTAGGCGTCGAGGTGGGCTTCGAACTCCTCGTACGTCTCGGGGATGCCCCTGATGCCCATGTGCCGGCCGAGGGTGCGGTAGTGGACGGCGGACGCGATGGTCTCGTGGCGGGAGAGCCTGCGCCATCCGTAGGCGTCGATCCAGCGCCTGGGCACCACGACGAAGGTGCAGAGCACGTAGCGCATGTCGTCGTTGCTGATGTCGTAGCTGCGGTGCATCTGGTTGATGCGCCGGATCGCGGTGCGGCCCGCATCGCCGGCGAAGCCGTGCTCGACGATGGTGTCGAGGAGCAGGGACGTGTCGTCGTAGCGCTTCTGCGTGCGGTCGGTCAGCTCCGCGGTCTCGGCGAGCAGCCGGCCGATGCTCGGCACGGCGTACGTCCGGTAGAGGGCCAGTTCCAGGGCGCGGGTGATGTCCCAGGGGAACTCATAGGCGACGGTGAGCCGGTAGATCTCCGAAGCGTCGGCCACCGGATCCATGCGGCGGATCTGCTCCAGCCGTTCGAACCGCTTCGTCACGCCGTGCCCCTTCTGCCGTCGGTGCTCCAACTGTACGGGGGACAGCGGGAGATGCGCGGTCGGCGCGGGGAATCACGTGCGGACCGGGGGCGGATCTGCGAGGCAGCGGCCCGGGGTGTCCCCGGAGCCGCCGGTGTCCGGGGCGGCGGGCCCGGCCGCCGCGCGCTGAACACCTTGGCACGGGAGCGGGACGGGCCGACGCGGGCGCTGCCGGGCCTTCCCGCGGACTGACAGGATGCGGCCACGACGGCCGTTTCGCCCCCGTCCGGATGGAAAACTGCAGGTCCCGAAGGTCGAGGAGTCGTGACAAGCGGCTTCCGGTCGCACTAGGGTGCGCGCCGTTGGACGAACCGAGGGAGGCCTGGATGGCCGGGACGGACGAGGAAGCCGTCACCGCCGCGGACGACGCGCTCTATGTGCTCACGGCGGTACTGCTGACGCCCGCGCAGTTCCCGAGCGTGCTCGGCGACGACTACCCGGAGGCCTGCGCCGCTCTCGGGCTGGCGCCGCTGGCCGACGGGTACGGCCTGGTGCTGGGGCAGGACGGCGCCGGGGCGCGATGGACCGTCGTCGTCGACGACGTCTCGCTGGTCGCCGTCGCGATCGCCTCCTGGGACTGCGGCATGGAGTACGACCTGTCGCCCGACGAGCGCTCGGTCGTGGCCGCGCTGCCGGGCTGGCCCCTGGCCGTCGCTGTCGCGGCCCCCGGCGTGCCCGCGCCGCACGACCCGGACCCGAGTACGGCGGACGGACCGCTGCTGACGCCGCCGGACACCACCGTCTGGGGTTCGGCGCAACGCCGCCTGGGCGCCGACGAGATCGCGCGGCAGTGGACCGTGTGGCGGGGCCAGATCGCCGACGGCGCAGGCACGGCTCCCGGGCCCGCAGCGGACCCGGTGGAACGATCCCGTGCGGATGCGGACCCGGAATCGGGGACAGCGCCAGGTGCGGGAGCGGCACCGGAACAGGCCCCCGAGTCGGGCGGTGGCTCCCCGGACGCGCCCGCCGCGGGGACTGCGCCCCTGAGGCATCTCGGCGTCCGGCGCGTCCTCGCGGAGGCCCGCGCCTACGTGGACTCACCGCCGCCGCTGGGCCGGGTCAGGTCGTCCTTCGCTCCGGGCGACGCACGGACCCTGCGCGCCGACGGACCGGGCTGGTCGCTGGTGGCCCGCACCGACGACATGGCCTTCGTGCTCCTGGACGAGCAGCCCGGCGAGGTCCTGCCGGTCGGCCGGGGCCCTGAGCTGCCCGGCCTGCTCGAAGCCCTGGACAAGCTCGCGGTCCGCCCGCACTGATCCGGCCGTCGGCGGCCTCTCAGCGCCCGAGTTCCTTGCGGGTGACGCGGCGCAGCCGCCGTCGCTGCGACGGGTCCAGCGCGAGGTAGGCGGCGGTCGGGACTCCCAGGACGATCAGGAGGACGGCCCACAACGGCAGCCAGATCCACAGGATCAGCCCGACCGCCACACCGCCGACTGCGATCTTCGCTCTCTTCGACATCTGTCGCCTCCTTCGCGGCCGCTGCCGCTCTCTGTCGTGGAAACGGCTTCGCGCCCCCGACGGTTCCGGACCCCACCCCTGAGAAGCCCCCGAGACGTCCCGGCGCCGACCCCTACGGGTCGGCACGGAACGCCGCCGTACCCGGATGCCGGCGCACCGCGGCCTACGGCGTCCTGAGGTCCGCGCCCACCTCGTGCAGATGCCGCAGGGCCTGCCGGTAGGAGTCGAGGAGACCGGTCTCCGTGTAAGGAATTCCCACGTCACGGCAGTGGGCACGCACGAGAGGCTGCGCCAGTCGCAGGTGCGGTCGCGGCATGCTGGGGAACAGGTGGTGCTCGATCTGGTAGTTCAGGCCGCCCAGCAACCAGTCCGTCACGGCCCCGCCCCGGATGTTGCGCGAGGTGAGCACCTGACGGCGCAGATGCCCCCAGCGCTCGCCGTCCGGGTCGGGCATCTCCATGCCCTTGTGGTTGGGCGCGAAGGCGAGACCGAGATGCAGGCCGAACAGCGCCTGGTGGAAGGCGGCGAACGCCAGGGCCTTGCCGGGCGACAGGACGGTGAGCAGCAGCCCCGTGTAGGCGGCGACATGGGCCACGAGCAGTGTGCCCTCCACCAGGGCCTCGCGCGGCGGCTGCCGGCGCAGGTCCCGGAAACCGTGCACCTTCAGGGCGACGCCCTCCAGGAGGGTGAGCGGGAAGAACAGCCAGGCCTGGTTGCGGGTGAGCCAGCGGCGCAGGCCCTGCCGGCCGCCGGCCTGGTCGCCTGAGAACACCAGCACGTCGGCGGCGACGTCGGGGTCCTTGTCCACATGGTTGGGATTGGCGTGATGCCGGTTGTGCTTCGCGTTCCACCAGGCGTAGCTCAGCCCGAGCAGCAGGTTGCCGTGCACCAGCCCGATCAGCCGGCCGGTGTCCTTGTCGCCGGTGATCTGCGCGTGGCCCGCGTCATGGCCTATGAACGCGGTGCGGGCGAAGAGCACGGCGAGCGGCACGGCGAGGAGCAGCGCCCACCAGGAGTCGCCGACCAGCACCAGCCCGGTGACGACGCCGGCCAGGGCGAGCGCGTTGCCGACGACGACGCGCGCGTACCAGGCGTGACGTCGTTCCAGGAGCCCTCGGGCTTGGACCGTGCGCAGCAGGGGTGCGAATTCGCTGCCGGCGGACGGTCCGCCGGTCCTTGCTTCGGAACCGTCCGCGACGGCTGCGGCGGGCTGGGGCATGGTGAGGTCTCCGGCTCTCTCGGCAACGGCCTGACCTGGAGAAACGTACGGATCGGAGGCCGGTGACGGCCATGGCGCCAGCACCCGGGTGCGCACGGGGGCCAGCCCCGCGCGCTGGAGGGGGGTTGACGGCACCCGTAAGGGTCTGGCCTGCCGCAGCGTCTTTCGGCGCGTGCCCGGTCGGTCGTCGGAGTGCGGTACCCTCGGCGGCTCCACCCCCACTAGTCAAATTTGAGGAATCGACGTCTCCGTGCAGAGGACTTCCTTGACACCACCGAGCGAGATTTCCGAACTGGGCGACTGCTGCGCCGTGTTCGTGCCCGGCGATCCGGCGCGCACCGGCCGGGTCGCCCTCTGGCGCCCGAACGGCAGCGCGCCCGCGGTGACCGGTCGGACGGCCGTGGCCGAACTGACGGTGGCCCTGCCAGGGGACGGTGACGTGGCGCGCGTGACCGTGCCCGCCGTCATGCTTCCCCTGTCGGCGGCCCTGCCGTTGCTCACAGGCGCGCGTGCCACCGGGCGAGGTCATCGGGCGGCCGTGTTCTGGGGCGCGGCGGCCCTGTTGGGCCTGCACTTCACGGCTCGCGGTCTGCTGCTGCCGGGCCTGTCGGCCGAGGACCACGACGCCTGGCGCGCGGCCCCCCTGCGGGAGTCGGACGCGGAGCAGGTCCGGATGCTGGCCGCCGCGATGCCGCCGGAGGCGCACGCCGTCCCGCTCGACGGCACCGGGGTCATACGGCTGCCCGATCCGGAGCGTCTGCTGCGGGCCTTCCTGGACGCCGTCGCCGACACTCTGCCCCGCTCCCCCGCGGCTGCGCTCCTGGCGGGCGGGCCGGCGTACGCCGCGCGGGAGCCACAGCGCGTGCCCGAGCAGCGAGCCTGGGCCGCCGAAGTGGCCGCGGGCCACGACGCGGGCGTACGGGTCTCGTTGCGCGTCGAGATGACGCACCCGGCGGAGACGGAGCGGGACCGCCCGGAGCCGCGCTTCCGGGCGGTGCTGCAGGTGCAGAGCGTCAACGGTCCCGCGCGGGTGGCCGATGCCGCCGAGGTCTGGGCCGGTCACGGCGCCCCGGGCGGTGCGGGAGCCCTGGGCGAGCCGTTCGGTCCGCAGGCGCGGACGGACGTCCTGCTCGCGCTGCGGCGCGCGGCCCGGACCTGGCCCGCACTGTCGCCGCTGCTGTCGGCGGCCGTGCCGGACGCCGTCGAACTCGCCGCCGACGAGGTCGCCGACCTCCTCGGCGAGGGCGTGCGCCGGCTCGCCGCGGCCGGTGTGGACGTGCACTGGCCGGCGGAACTGGCCCTCGGGCTGACCTCGGGGGTGAGCGTCGGATCGCCGTCCGAGCACGTGGACCGTCCCGGCGGCGGCGCGTCGAGTCCCCGGACGGCCCTGTCCGCCGACGCCCTGCTGCCCTTGGACCAGTGGTTCTCCCTGGGCGGCCGGCGTCTGACGCGCGAGGAGCTGGACCGGCTGGCGCAGGCCGAGCGCCCCGTGGTGCGGCTGCGCGGTCAGTGGGTGCTCGTGGACCCCGACGAGCTGCGCCGGGCGCAACGGCTCCGGGACCGGAAGATCACCGCCGTGGAGGCGCTGGGCGCCGCTCTGACGGGCTCCGCCGAGATCGACGGCCGCACGGTCGAGGTCCGGTCCACGGGATGGCTGGCGGATCTGCGGGACCGGCTGACGGGGCCGCGGGCGCAGGAGCCCGTCGCGCAGCCGGCCGCGCTCCGCGCCCGGCTGCGCGACTACCAGTTGCGCGGGCTGGGCTGGCTGGTGCGGATGACGGAGTCGGGGCTGGGCTGCTGCCTGGCCGACGACATGGGACTCGGCAAGACGATCACGCTGATCGCGCTGCACCTGCACCGGCAGGGCGATCCGGCGACCACCGGGCCCACCCTCGTGGTATGCCCGACGTCGCTGATGGGCAACTGGCAGCGGGAGATCGAACGGTTCGCGCCGGGCACGCCGGTGCGGCGCTTCCACGGTGCCCGGCGTGATCTGGCCGACCTGGCCGACGGCGAGTTCGTGCTGACCACCTACGGCACGATGCGGCTGGACGCGCAGCGGCTCGCCGACGTGGCGTGGGGCATGGTCGTGGCGGACGAGGCGCAGCATGGGAAGAACCCGTACTCGGCCACCGCCCGGCAGCTGCGCACCATCGGCGCACGCGCGCGCGTGGCGCTCACCGGCACCCCGGTGGAGAACAATCTGTCGGAGCTGTGGGCGATCCTGGACTGGGCGACGCCGGGCCTGCTGGGCCGGCTCGGGGCCTTCCGCACCCGCTACGCGCAGGCCGTGGAGAGCGGGCGCGACCCGGTCGCCGCCGAGCGGCTCGCCCGGCTGGTCGGGCCGTTCCTGCTGCGCCGCCGCAAGTCCGACCCGGGCATCGCGCCCGAGCTGCCGCCCAAGACCGAGACCGACCACGCCGTGTCCCTCACCGCGGAGCAGACGGGCCTGTACGAGGCACTGGTGCGCGAGACGCTCGCGGAGATCTCCGGCGCGGGCGGCATGGCGCGGCGTGGCCTCGTGGTGAAGCTGCTGACCGGGCTGAAGCAGATCTGCAACCACCCGGCGCAGTTCCTCAAGGAGGACCGGCCGAGGATCTCGGGCCGCTCCGGGAAGCTCGAACTGCTGGACGAGTTGCTCGGCACCATCCTCGCCGAGGGCGCGAGTGTCCTGGTGTTCACGCAGTACGTGCGGATGGCGCGGCTGATCGAGCGGCATCTGGCGGCACGCGGCGTGCGGGCGCAGTTCCTGCACGGTGGCACTCCGGTGGCCGAACGGGAGGCCATGGTGCGGCGGTTCCAGGACGGTGAGGCGCCGGTGTTCCTGCTGTCGCTGAAGGCGGCCGGCACCGGGCTCAACCTCACGCGCGCGGAGCACGTCGTGCACTACGACCGCTGGTGGAACCCGGCGGTCGAGGCGCAGGCCACCGACCGGGCGTACCGGATCGGGCAGAGCCGGCCCGTGCAGGTGCACCGGCTGATCGCCGAGGGGACGGTCGAGGACCGTATCGCCGGTCTGCTGCGCCGCAAGCAGGACCTGGCCGAGGCGGTCCTCGGGGCGGGCGAGGCCGCGCTCACCGAACTGACCGATGCCGAGCTCGCCGAACTGGTGGGGCTGCGAGGGGGAACGCGATGAGGGAGCACGACACTTTCGCGGAGCGGACGTTCGAGGCGCTGCCGCCCGCGCACGGGCGCGGGTTCGCCGAGACGTGGTGGGGCCTGGCGTGGCTGAAGGCGCTGGAGGAGACGGCCCTGGACGGCCGCCAGGTGCGGGCGGGCCGCCGGCTCGCCCGGGCCGGAGCCGTGGGCGCGGTGTCGGTACGGCCGGGCCGGGTCACGGCCGTGGTGCGCGACCCTGACGGTACGGCGCACCGCGCGGACGTCCTGCTGGAACGCCTGTCGGACGAGCAGTGGTCGGGGTTCCTGGACGTGGCCGTCGAGCGCTCCGGGCATCTGGCGGCGCTGCTGGACCGTGAACTGCCGCCGCACCTCGTGGAGGACGCGGCGGCCGCCGGGATCGAGTTGCTGCCCGGGATCGGTGATCTCGAACCGGAGTGCGGCTGCGGGGTCTGGGACCACTGTGGGCACACGGCGGCGCTCTGCCACCTGGTGGCACGGCTGCTGGACCGCGATCCCTTCGTGCTGCTGCTGATGCGCGGGCGTGACGAGCGCGCTCTGCTCGGCGAGCTGCGCGCCCGTGACACCGCCGCCGCCACGGGCACCGGTGAACCGCCCGTTCCGGACGGTGTGGACGCGGCGGACGCCTACGCGGCGGACCGTGTGTTGCCCGCGCTGCCGCCGCTGCCCGCCGTACCCGGGACGCCCGGCCCGCCGCCCTCCTTGGGCACGGGGACGGCTCCGGCGCCCGGCGTCGATCCGGACGCGCTGGAGTCGCTGGCCTCACAAGCCGCCGCGGCGGCGCACCGGTACCTCGCCGAGGCGCTGGAGGGCTCCTCGGGAGAGGAAGCGCCAGACCGGTCCCGGTGCGCCATCGGTCTCGGTCTTCAGCTGACGGCCGCTCAGGACGCCGTGCGGCTGGCCGTGGGCGTGACCGACGGCGCTGCCCTGCGTCGGCTGGCCGAGGGGTCGGGGCGCGGGGGCGAGGAGCTGGCGCGGGCCGTGCGGGCCTGGCGGCTGGGCGGCGCGACGGGGCTGTCCGTGCTCGAGGAGACGTGGGCGGTGGACGGCGAGGCGCGGGCACGCGCGCGTGCCTCCCTGGAATCGGCCTGGGAGGAGGACGAGCGGCCGCCCCTGCGCGCGAGGGGCGACCGGTGGACCGTCGTCGGTGCGGACCGCCAGCTCCGGCTGGACCGGGACGGCCTGTGGTGGCCGTACCGGAGGGAAGGGGGCAACTGGACGCCGGTCGGCGGCCCGGCCCGGGATCCGGCGACGGCCCTGGCCGTGACGGAGGGCGACACCATGCAGGAGGAGCCGGAGCAGCCCTGAGGCGCGGGGCGTGCCGGGACCGTACCGGCACGCCCCGGGGCGGGAGCAGTCCGACCGACACCGGTCGCCCGGTGTTCACCGCTGCGACGCCGGGCGTTGCGCACGGGGGCCGACCCTGACGGCTGTCAGCGCACTTGTCTCTCAGGAGGCCGAATGTCCCCGCACGCCCCCGGCCGGCGCCGCGCCCACCGTCGTCTCGCGGCGGGAGTCCCGCTCGCCCTCGTCGCCGCCCTCACGGCCCAGGGCGCCGCGGCGGCCGCACCGGCCGGGACGGACCACGCCGGAAGCGGCGGCGGCCGAGGCGCCCAGGTCGTCCGCACCGCGACGCTCGGCGACATACCGCTCGGCGCGTTCAGCAACGCCCTGCTGCCCGGCACCGTGGGCGACGACCGGGGCGTGGACCTCGGGGGCATCGGCAGCGACATCTACCCGGCGGGCCGCAGGGGCGAGTTCTGGACGGTCACCGACCGCGGGCCCAACGGCCAGATCAAGGTCGACGGCAAGAAGCGCCGCACCTTCCCGGTTCCGGGCTTCGACCCGGCGATCGTGAAGGTCCGGGTGACCGGCGACACGGTGCGGGTGCTCGACGCAATCCCCCTGACCACGTCCTCGGGCAGGCCCGTCACCGGCCTGCCCGACCAGGCGGGCCGCGACGAGGCGCCGTACTCCTACGACGCCTCGACACCGCTCGCCTACGATCCGGACGGCCTGGACACGGAAGGCATCGTGCGGGCCGCGGACGGCGGCTTCTGGCTCGTCGACGAGTACGGTCCCTCGCTCGTCCACGTCTCCGCGCGCGGGAGGGTGCTCGCGCGGTACGTGCCCAAGGGGCTCGGCCTGAAGGGCGCCGGGTACCCCGTCGTGGAGGCGCTGCCGTCCGTGCTGCTGCACCGGAAGATCAACCGGGGTTTCGAAGGCCTCGCCCTGCTTCCGGACGGCGATCTGGTGATGGCCCTGCAGAGCCCGCTGTCCCTGCCCGACGCGGACGCCGGCGACGCCTCGCGCACCACCCGGCTGCTGCGCTTCTCGCCGCGCGAGCGGGCGGTCACCGCCGAGTACGCCTACCGCTTCGACCCGGTGGGCGTGGTCGATCCGGGCGAGGACGACACCTCCGAGCTGAAGATCTCGTCCGTAGTGGCTGTGGGCCGTGACCGGCTGTTGGTGGAGGAGCGCACCGACAAGGCGGCGCGGCTTCAGGTGGTGCGACTGGCGCGCTCGGCGGACATCCTCGGGAGCCGCTGGGACGACGACACCGCCACCCCGTCGCTGGAGCAGCTCGACGACCCCGCCGCCGCGGGCGTGCCGGTGCTCGCCAAGCGCCTGGTCGTCGATCTGGGCACGGTGCCGGGTGTGCCGGGGAAGATCGAGGGCGTCGCGCGCGTGGACGACCGTACGCTCGCCCTGGTCAACGACAATGACTTCGGGATGACGGACGGGGCGGGCGCGTTCGACGCGCACGGCCGGCTGGTGGACAGCGGGGTCGAGACGACGGTGACCTACGTGCGGCTGCCGCACCGCGTCTGACGACGCACGGGCACGCAGGCCGTGGGGCACGCGTGCGTGCCCCACGGCCTGCGTGTGTCCGGGTCAGCCGCGGGCGCCCAGCAGGTGGTCCATCGCCAGCTGGTCCAGCCGCTCGAAGGCCATCCCGCGCGCGGCGGCGGCGTCGACGTCGAAGTCCTCGAAGGCCGAGCCGTCCGCGAGCAGCGCCTGCAGGCCGTCCGCGGCCGTGGGCTGCGCCAGTTCGTCCAGGCGCGAGGCACGCAGGGCCTCCTGGACCTCCGGGTCGGCGCGGAAGGCGGCGGCGCGCTCCTTGAGGATGAGGTAGTTGCGCATGCAGCCGGCCGCCGAGGCCCACACGCCGTCGATGTCCTCGGTGCGCGGCGGCTTGAAGTCGAAGTGCCGCGGGCCCTCGTAGCCCGCGCTCTCCAGCAGGTCGACCAGCCAGAAGGCGGCGCGCAGGTCCCCGGCGCCGAAGCGCAGGTCCTGGTCGTACTTGATGCCGGACTGGCCGTTGAGGTCGATGTGGAAGAGCTTGCCGGCCCACAGGGCCTGGGCGATGCCGTGCGGGAAGTTGAGGCCCGCCATCTGCTCGTGGCCCACCTCGGGGTTGACGCCGTACAGCTCCGGGCGCTCCAGGCGCTCGATGAACGCCAGTGCGTGGCCGACGGTGGGGAGCAGGATGTCGCCGCGCGGCTCGTTGGGCTTGGGCTCGATGGCGAAGCGCAGGTCGTAGCCCTGGGTGGTGACGTACTCGCCGAGGAGGTCGAACGCCTCCTTCATGCGGTCGAGGGCGGCCCGGACGTCCTTGGCGGCACCGGACTCGGCGCCCTCGCGGCCGCCCCAGGCGACGTACGTCTTCGCGCCCAGCTCGGCCGCCAGGTCGATGTTGCGGATCGTCTTGCGCAGCGCGTAGCGGCGCACGTCACGGTCGTTGGCGGTGAACGCGCCGTCCTTGAAGACGGGGTGCGTGAAGAGGTTGGTGGTGGCCATCGGCACGGTCATGCCGGTCGCGTCGAGCGCCTGCCGGAAGCGCTTGATGTGCGACTCGCGCTCGGTCTCGGAGGACCCGAAGGGGATCAGGTCGTCATCGTGGAAGGTCACTCCGTGGGCGCCCAGCTCGGCCAGGCGCCGCACCGTCTCGACCGGGTCGAGGGCACCGCGGGTGGCGTCGCCGAACGGGTCCCGTCCCTGCCAGCCGACGGTCCACAGTCCGAAGGTGAACCTGTCCTCGGGGGTGGGCTGGTAGTTCATGCGGCGGCTCCTTGCTCGCTTGCGACTATTTCGTCATGGCGATTTACAAATTAGTATGCCGACGCGTCCCTGGGAAGGGACAGGAGGGGCCCGACCTCGGATCCACCCCGTCGGCGGGACCCGCGCAACCCACACAACCGCTGGTCAGATGCGGTGAGCCGCGAACATGAGGGAGAACCGATGTCAGCAGCCGAGGGTCCGCTCGTCGTCGGTGTGGACTCGTCCACCCAGTCCACCAAGGTGCTCGTCGTCGACGCGGCCACCGGTCGCGTCGTGGCGAGCGGCCAGGCGGCGCACGCCGTCTCCGGCGGGGCCGGGCGCGAGAGCGACCCGCGCCAGTGGTGGGACGCGCTGCGCGCGGCGCTGCACCAGTGCGGAGAGGCGGCGCACGAGGCCGCCGCCGTCTCGGTCGCCGGCCAGCAGCACGGGCTGGTCACCCTGGACGCGCAGGGCGATCCGGTGCGCCCCGCGCTGCTGTGGAACGACGTGCGCTCGGCCCCGCAGGCGCGGCGGCTGGTGGCGGAGCTGGGCGGCGGGAAGGCGTGGTCGGAGCGCACCGGCAGCGTGCCGGGCGCGTCCTTCACGGTCACGAAGTGGGCGTGGCTCGCCGAGAACGAGCCGGAGGCGGCGCGGTCGACGGCCGCGGTGCGTCTGCCGCACGACTACCTCACCGAGCGGCTGACGGGGCAGGGCACCACCGACCGGGGCGACGCCTCGGGGACGGGCTGGTGGGCGTCGGCGACCGAGACGTACGACGAGGAGATCCTCGGCCGCGTCGGCCTCGACCCGGCGCTGCTGCCCCGTGTGGTGCGGCCCGGCGAGGTGGCGGGCACCGTGCGCGACGGCCACGACCTGCCCTTCTCCAAGGGCACCCTGGTCGCGCCCGGCACCGGTGACAACGCCGCCGCCGCACTCGGCCTCGGGTTGCGTCCCGGCACGCCGGTGCTCAGCCTCGGCACCTCCGGCACGGTGTACGCGGTGTCCGTGCACCGGCCCGCCGATCCGTCGGGCACCGTGGCCGGCTTCGCCGACGCGCGCGGCGACTGGCTTCCGCTGGCCTGCACCCTGAACTGCACGCTCGCCGTGGACCGGATCGCCGGCCTGCTCGGCCGGGACCGGGAGGCGGTGGAACCGGGCGGCGCCGTCACGCTGCTCCCCTTCCTGGACGGCGAGCGCACCCCGAACCTCCCGGACGCCTCCGGGCTGCTGCACGGACTGCGCCACGACACCACGGCCGGGCAGCTGCTCCAGGCGGCCTACGACGGCGCCGTCCACTCCCTGCTGGGGGCGCTGGACCTGGTCCTCGACCAGGACGCCGACCGCACCACCCCGCTGCTGCTGATCGGCGGCGGCGCCCGCGGCACGGCCTGGCAGCAGACCGTACGGCGGCTGTCGGGCCGGCCGGTCCAGGTGCCGCAGGCCCGGGAACTGGTCGCGCTGGGCGCGGCGGCGCAGGCGGCCGGCCTGCTGACCGGCGAGGACCCGGCCGCGGTCGCCCGCCGCTGGAAGACGGCAGACGGCCCGGTGCTGGCGGCCGTCGAGCGGGACGAGGCGACACTCGCGCGGATCTCCGGGGTACTCTCCGACGCGTCCCCGCTGCTGGAGCGGGCGGCGCGAACCCACTGACGGGCGCCGGCGGGCGCCCGCCGGCCGGACACCGACCGAGGACGACGGAGGCATGAGCGCACCGCTGCACGAACCCCACCCGGCCGGTCCCGGGCGCGCGCTGCCCGACACCCAGCAGGGCATGCGGCGGCGCAATCTGGCCCGGGTCATGCACGCCGTCAGTGCCGAGGGGCCCCTGTCGAGGGCGGCGGTGGCCTCCCGCATCGGGCTGACGCGTGCGGCGGTCTCCACCCTGGTGGACGAGCTGATCCGGTCGGGGCTGCTCGAGGAGCTGGGCCCCGAGCGGCCCGGCCGGGTGGGCAGGCCGGGTTCGGCGCTCGCCGTCAGCGGTCGCGGTCCGGCCGGGGTCGGCGCCGAGGTCGGCGTCGACCACCTGGCGGTCTGCGTGGTCGATCTGCGGGGCGAGGTACGGGCGCGGGCCGTACGGCACGGCACCAACCGCGGCCGCTCCCCCGAACCGGTGGCAGAGGAACTCACCGCGCTGATATCCCAGGTCGTCGCCGAGACGGAGGCCCAGGGCCTGTGGCCCGCGGGGCTCGCCGTCGCCGTGCCCGGTCTGATCGCGCGGGACGGCCGTACGGTCGTGCGGGCGCCCAACCTGGACTGGCACCACACCGATCTGAGCGCCCTGCTGCCGGACGAGTTCGGCCCCGTCGTGGACAACGAGGCGAATTTCGGCGCCCTGGCGGAACTGTGGCTCGGCGAGGGCACACCGCAGGACTTCCTGCATGTGTCGGCGGAGATCGGCATCGGCGCCGCCGTGGTGGTCGACGGACGGCTGCTGCGCGGAACGCGCGGTTTCGCGGGCGAACTGGGGCACGTCCCGGTCGAACCGGAAGGACCCGCCTGCCCGTGCGGCGGACGCGGCTGCCTGGAGCAGTACGCGGGCGAGGAGGCCGTGCTGCGGGCGGCCGGCCTGACGGCGGGCGAGGGGCGGGTGGGACTGCTCGCCACCCGCGCCGCCGACGGCGACGAGGCCGTACGGCGGGCGCTGCGCGAGGCCGGCCGGGCCCTCGGGATCGCCCTGACCGGCGCGGTCAACCTGCTCGACCCCGAGGCCGCCGTGCTGGGCGGCGCGCTGGCCGGACTCGCGCCCTGGCTCCTGCCGGCGCTGGAGGCCGAACTCGACCGGCGCACCGCCGGTCCCGCCTGCCCGGTGTCCGTCTCCCGGCTCGGCCCCGAGGGGCCGCTGCTGGGGGCCGCTCATTCGGTGATCCGGGCCGTCCTCGACGACCCTGCGGCGGTCGCCGGACGCGCCTGACAGCACGTCATTCACTCGTTCGGGCGGCGGAGTTGTGCACAAGTCGCGGCCCGTCCACCGATCTTTGCCGTGCTCTTCTGCCCAACCCCTGAGCGCCGTACCGTGATTCACGCGAGACGCCGTCCCCGGGCCCGGGACGACGGCACGCGGCGCGGACGGACGCGGCATACGTACGTCGGCGCGAACCCGCCACACGCGTGCGGCCGGGCTCCGCGAGGAGCGGCCGGCCGTGCGCGACACTCGCCGCACCGGGCGGTGTCCCCGCGCGCAGTCGAGCACTCCCACGCCCCCACGCAGTCGAGCACACCAAGAGGACGCCCACGAGAAAGGTGATCGCCCATGAACCGCGCCGGACCCCCGCCGAGCAGACGGCGGATCATCAAGGGCGCCGCCGCCCTGGCCGCCGTCCCCACCGTCTTACTCCCCGCCGCCCATGCGGTCGCCCGTCCACGGCCGGCCGCGCGCTCCGAGACCGCCGCCTACCCGGCCGTGGAGTGGCAGCCGGCGAGCACCGCGAACTACACGGCCTCCAACCGGCCCACCAGCTACTCCCTCGACCGGGTGATCATCCACATCACCCAGGAGACCTACGCCGACACGCTGGCCATCTTCCAGAACCCGCAGAAGAAGGTGTCCGCGCACTACCTCGTCCGGTCCGCCGACGGGCACATCGCGCAGTGCGTGAGCGAGGCGAACGTCGCCTGGCACGCGGGCAACTGGGACTACAACACGCGCAGCATCGGCATCGAGCACGAGGGCTGGGTGGACCAGCCCGCCTACTTCACCAACGTCCTGTACGCCGAGTCGGCCCGGCTCACCGCGGCCGTCTGCGACCGCTACGGCATTCCCAAGGACCGCGCCCACATCATCGGGCACTACGAGGTGCCGGGCACCGACCACACCGACCCCGGGCCGAACTGGGACTGGGTCCGCTACATAAGAATGGTCAACTTCTCCTGACGGCCTCCGCCCCCGGGCCGCGGGAACGACCGCCCGCGGCCCGGCGCGGAACCGGGCGACCGCATCGGGCGCCGCCCCCGGCCGGGCGCTGCGCGTGCGACGGACCTGCGGCTGGAGCACGCTGGAAAAGCGCCCTCGGTCCACGTGTCGCGGCGGGCGCCCCGGCTCGCGGCCCGAAGGAGGTCCCAGTGGCGCACGGCGATCCGGGCCGGCCCGTGGACGAGACCTCGGCGGCCATGCTCCAGGCCCTGTTCACCAGCTCGCCCGTCGGGCTCCACCTGCTCGATCCGGATCTGCGGGTGGTGCGGCTGAACACGGCGACGCCCGCCACGCGTGGCGTGTCCCCGGACGACGTCGTCGGCCGGCCGATCCGCGACATCTACCACATGGTCGAGGGCAACGAAGCGGAGATCGTGCTCCAGAACGTGCTGGAGACCGGCGAACCGCTGTGGCAGCACATCATCCGCGCTCGGATCAAGGGAGAGGAGCCGGAACAGCGCTATTTCGAGATCACCGCACTGCGACTGGAGGGCCGCGACCACAAGGTGCTCGGTCTGGCGGTCACCGCCATCGACGTCACCGAACGCGAACGGGGCCGCTCCCGCACCAAGGTGCTGGAGGCCGTGCGGCGGCAGGTGGGACGCACCCTCGATCCGGCGGTGACCGGGTCGGAGCTGGTCTCAGCGCTGGTCCCGGAGTTCGCCGACGTCGCGATCGTCGAGGTGGTGGACTCGGTGATCCGCGGGGACGAACCCCCGCCGGCGCCCATGCCGCCGGGGACGCCGCTGATGCGCACCGCGTTCCGCAGCGGTGAGGCGCACCCGCCGCAGGCCTTCCCCGCGGGCGAGGTGCGCCGGCTGCCGGCGCCGACGCCGTTCACCCAGGCGCTGAGCGATCTGCGCCCGCGGGTGGTCCCGCTGCGCCCGGGAGCGCCGTGGATGCCCGTCGATCCGGTTCGCACGGAGGCGATGCACTCCTCCCGCTCCCACACGCTGCTGGTGGTGCCGCTGGCGTTGCGCGACGCGGTGCTGGGCCTGGTCAGCCTGTACCGGACCGGGGAGTCGCCGCCGTTCGACACAGGCGATCAACAGCTGGCGGTGGAGCTGGCCGCGCACACCGCCCTGGGCATCGACAACGCGCGCCGCTTCATCCGCGAGCACACCGTCGCCGCCACGGTCCAGCGTCAGTTGCTGCCCCGCAGGCCCGAGACCCACACCTCACTGGAAACCTCCTACCTGTCGGTCACGGGCGCCGATCCGGGCGCCTGGTACGACTCGATCGCCCTGTCCGGGGCGCGGACCGCGCTGGTGGTCGGCAACGTCTCGGGGCGGGGGCTGAACGCGGCGGCCACCATGGGCCAGCTGCGCACGGTCGTACGGTCCCTGGCGGCGTTCGACCTGGCGCCGGACGAGTTGCTGGCCCGGCTGCACGACACGGCGCTCGCGCTGGCCTACGAGCGGGCGAACCTGCCGCTGGGCGATCCGCTGCGCCGGGAGGCGCTGACCGCGAACTGCGTGTACGCCGTGCACGACCCGCTGGCCGGGACCTGTGTGATGGCGACGGCGGGGCGGCTGGCGCCGGTCGTGGCCCGACCGGGCGACCGCGTCACCGTGCCGGACACCCCGTCCGGGCCGTGTCTGGGTGCGACGGAGGACGCGCCGTTCGCGACGGCCGAGTTCGAGGTGCCGCCCGGCAGCGTGCTGGTCTTCACCAGCGACCCGGTGGTCACCGCCTACCTGGCGGACTCGTCCCCGCAGCTGCGGGGAGCGGCGGAGTACGCGGAGCGGCCGCTGCGGGACCTGTGCGACGCGGTCGTCTACGCCCTTCCCGACGGGCTCGGCGCGGGCGACGCCGCGGTGATCATCGCGCGGACCCAAGCGTTCCCGGAGTCCGACTTCGTCACCTGGCGGCTGGAGGCCGACCGTACCTCGGTCGCCTCCGCACGGCGCCACGCCCGTCGGCAGCTCGCCGACTGGGGCGTGGACGAGGAGACGTCGTTCAACACGCAGCTGATCGTCAGCGAACTCGTCACCAACGCGGTCCGGTACGGGACGCCGCCCATCGAGGTGCGGCTGATCCACGACCGGGCGCTCACCTGCGAGGTACGCGACGCCAGTCCGGCGGCGCCGCACCTGCGGCACGCGCATGTGGCCGACGAGGGCGGCCGCGGGCTGTTCATCACCGCTCAGGTGGCCCAGTCGTGGGGCATCAGGTACTCGCCCACGGGCAAGACCGTCTGGACCGAGCAGTCCCTCCCGGATGACGCCGAGCAGTCCCTCCCGGACCACCACTGACACCGCGCGGGGCCGCGCCGCCCGGGACGCCGACGGCCGTGTGGTCGACGTCCTCGGTCGCCGCTGACGTCCGGAAGAGCTTCGCGGGCCGGTGCGGTTCAGGGGTGCAGGCTGCTGACGACCTGCGCGGTGGCCAGCAGGCCCTCGTGGATGGTGGGCGCCATGCTGGAGTCGGCCAGGAAGAAGCCGAGCATGCCGCAGACCAGGGCGTGCGAGAACTTCAGCGCGCAGTTGCGCACGAAGATGATCGCCAGGATCGCGAGCAACAGCACCACAGAGATGGAAATCGCCATCGTCAGCCTCCTCCGCCACGCCCACTTCGCGGCTTTCGGCGGCAAGTGTGACGTAGCGGGGGGTTCGTCCGGGCGGCTGACATGTCGGCCGAACGTGTGGTTCTGCGCTTCGGCTCCCGTCGTGTGCCCGCCCCGGCCGGCGCGGGCACACGACGGGGTGTGCGTCAGGGGGCCTGGAGGTCCACCAGACCGGCCAGCGTCTCGCGGTGGGCGCCCGCGGTGCCGTAGGCGAGGGAGTCGGCCTTGGCCCGTTTCAGATACAGATGGACCGGGTGCTCCCAGGTCATGCCGATGCCGCCGTGCAGTTGCAGCGCCTCCTCGGCGGCGTGGACGGCGGCCGGGGCGGCGTGGGCCTGGGCGACGGCGGCGGCCACGTCGGCGTCGTCGTCGCGCGCGAGGGCGTCGGCGGCGTTGCGGGCGGCGGCGCGGAGGTTGACGACTTCCAGCCACAGCTGGGCGAGCCGGTGCTTGAGCGCCTGGAAGCCGCCGACCGGCCGGTTGAACTGCTTGCGGTCCTTCAGGTAGCGCACGGTCTCGGTCAACGACCAGTCGGCGAGGCCGAACTGCTCGGAGGCGAGCAGTCCCGCGCCGGTGCGCAGCGCACGGCGCACCGCGGGCCCGGCGTCGCCGACACGGCGGCCGGCGGCGCCGTCGAACCGTACGGTCGCCACCGGGCGGGTCAGGTCCAGGGACACCTGGCCGGTGACGGTCACCGCGTCGGAGTCCACCGCGTACAGGCCGCCGTCCTCGGCCGGGACGAGCAGGACGTCGGCGGCGGCCGCGTCCGCGATGCCGGTCAACTCCCCGTACAGCACACCGTCCTGGACCCGTACGGCGGGGAAGGCGGCGCCGGGGGCCAGGTGGAGGGCGACCGCCAGGACGCCGACGGAGCGGCCGGAGGCCAGCCGGGCGAGCAGTTCCTCCTCTCCGCAGGCCAGCAGCGCCTCGGTGGCGACGACGGCACTGGTGAGATACGGGACCGGAGCGACCGCCCGGCCCAACTCCTCGAGGACGACGGCCGCTTCGCGGTGCGTGGCACCCTGCCCGCCCTGCTCCTCGGGCACCAGCAGACCGGCAAGACCCATGTCCTCGGCGAGCGACTTCCACAGGGCGAGGTCGTGCGGCGCCTCCGACCCGGCCCGCGCGAGCACGCCCGCCGCGTCGCAGTGGTCCGTGAGCAGGTCGCGGACCGCGGCGCGCAGTGCCTCCTCCTCCTCGGAGTAGAGAAGATCGGTCATCGGGCCAGGTCCTTCCAGGCGACGTCCTTGTCGGTGCGCGGCTCGGCGGGCAGGCCCAGGACGCGTTCGGCGACGATGTTCAGCAGGATCTCGCTGGTGCCGCCCTCGATGCTGTTGCCCTTGGCGCGCAGATAGCGGTATCCGGCGTCGCGGCCGGTGAAGTCGACCAGTTCGGGGCGGCGCATGGTCCAGTCGTCGTACAACAGGCCTTCTCCGGCGAGCAGTTCCACCTCCAGGCCGCTGATCTCCTGGTTGAGGCGGGCGAAGGCGAGTTTCATGCCGGAGCCCTCGTAACCGGGCTGGCCGGCGGCGAGTTGCTGGCGCAGACGTTCGGCGGTGAGCCGGGAGACCTCGGCCTCCACCCACAGCTTCAGCAGCCGCTGGTGCAGGTCGTGGGTGCGCAGTTCCGGGCGTTCGCGCCAGGTCTTCGCCACCGGGCCGATCATGCCGCCCTCGCGGGGCAGCCGCATGCCGCCGATGGAGACCCGCTCGTTCATCAGCGTGGTCTGCGCGACCCGCCAGCCCTCGCCGATGCCGCCCAGACGGTGGGAGTCGGGGATGCGGACGCCGGTGAGGAAGACCTCGTTGAACTCGGCCTCGCCGGTGATCTGGCGCAGCGGCCGGACCTCGACGCCGGGGTCGGTCATGTCACACAGGAAGTAGGTGATGCCCTGATGCTTGGGCAGGTCGGGGTCGGTGCGCGCGACGAGGATGGCCCAGCGGGCGACATGGGCGCTGGAGGTCCACACCTTCTGCCCGTCGATCACCCAGTCGTCACCGTCGCGGACGGCGCGGGTGCCGAGCGCGGCCAGGTCGGAGCCGGCGCCGGGCTCGCTGAACAGCTGACACCACACCTCCCGGCCGGTCCACAGGGGCCGCAGGAAGCGCCGCTGCTGCTCCTCGGTGCCGTAGCGCAGGATGGTGGGGGCGGCCATGCCCAGGCCGATGCCGATGCGGCGCGGGTCGTTGTCGGGGGCGCCGGCCGCCTCCAGCTCGGCGTCGACGACGGCCTGGAGCGAGCGGGGGGCGCCGAGGCCGCCGAGGCCCTCCGGGTAGTGCACCCAGGCGAGGCCCGTGTCGAACCGGGCTTCGAGGAAGGCCTGCCGGTCGGTCGTCGCGGGTGGACGGGCGGCCAGCAGCTCCCGGGTGCGGCGGCGCAGTCCGGCCGCGTCGAGGCGGCGTTCGGTCATACGGCGGCTCCGTTCTCCGGCGCGGGCACCACGGCGATACGGCCGGTGGTGACGCCGTCGGCGACCCGCTGCACGGCGCCGGCGGCACCGGCCAGCGGCACCCGCTCGCTCACCAGCGGCTTGATCGCGCCCCGGGCGGCCAGTTCGGTGAGCTGCTCGTGGCAGTGCTGGACCAGCTTCGGGTTCTTGAAGTTGTACAGGCCCCAGTGCAGGCCGAGGATCGAGTAGTTCTTCACCAGCGCGTGGTTCAGCGCGGGACTGGGGATGGTGCCGCTGGCGAAGCCCACGACGACGATCCGGCCCTCGAAGGCGACGGTCTTGGCGGACTGGGTGTAGGCCGCGCCGCCGACCGGGTCGTAGACCACGTCGGCGCCCCGGCCGCCGGTGGCCTCCTTGACCGCCGCGACGACGTCCTCGGCGCGCCGGTCGACGACCACGTCGCAGCCCAGGTCACGGGCCACGGCGGCCTTGTCCGGGCCGCCGACGACACCGATGACGGTGGCGCCGGCCGCCTTGCCGAGCTGGACGGCCGCGCTGCCGACGCCGCCCGCGGCGGCGTGGACGAGCAGCGTCTCGCCGGCCTCCAGGCGCGCCCGGCGGTGCAGGCCGAACCAGCCCGTCTGGTAGCCGATGTGCAAGGCGGCCGCCTCGGCGTCGTCCAAGGCCTCGGGAGCGGGCAGCAGGGCCGCGGCGTCCGCGACGGCGTACTCTGCGAAACCGCCGTACGGCAGCGCCGGGTTGGCGATCACCCGGCGGCCATCCTCGGTCTCGCCGCAGATCTCCACGCCCGGGGTGAAGGGCAGCGGCGGACGGACCTGGTACTGGCCGCGGCACAGCAGCGCGTCCGGGAAGTTGATGTTGGCGGCACGCACCCTCAGCAGGACCTGGCCGTCGCCGGGCGCGGGCCGCTCGGTCTCCTCCAGCCGCATCACCTCGCTCGGTTCGCCGTTCTCGTGCACTCGCCATGCCTGCATGCGCCGCCTCCACGGGTGACTGCTTCGTCGGACCGGGTCATCCGCATACTAAGCGGTCGCTTGCCGATCGCGGAACCCATGGACCGGCCGGATCGCCCGACCGCCGGCCGAACGATCGGGTCACCGCCCCCGTGCCTGGTCAGTCGTCCTCGGCACGGCGGCTCGGTCGCGCCCGGACGTGCATCCGCTCGCCCTGCGGTCCGAACAGGCTCAGGAACTCCACCGGCCCCTCCCCCGTCGAGCCGAACCAGTGCGGCACACGTGTGTCGAACTCCGCCACCTCGCCCGCCCCGAGCACCACGTCGTGCTCCCCCAGCACCAGCCGCAGCCTGCCGGAGAGCACGTACAGCCATTCGTAGCCCTCATGGGTGCGCGGGTCGGGCTCCAGCTTGCGCTGCGGTTCGAGCACCTTGTACGCCTGCAGGCCGCCCGGCTGGCGGGTGAGCGGCCAGTGGGTGCGCCCGCCGCGCACGATCGGCTTGCGGGCGCGCACCCGGGGGTCGTCGACCGGCGGCGCGCCGACCAGTTCGTCGAGCGGCACCTGATGGGCCTGCGCGATCGGCAGCAGCAGCTCCAGGCTGGGTTTGCGCAGGCCGGACTCCAGCCGCGAGAGGGTGGAGACGGAGATGCCGGTCGTCTCCGAGAGGGCCGCGAGGGTCACCTCGCGCTCCTTGCGGAGCCGGCGCAGCCTCGGCCCCACACCCGCCAGTACGTCGTCGGTACTCATGTCGATATTGCAGGTTCGGCAAAGGCGTTTGTCAATCCGGCAGCGCTCGGGGGACCGTCGTGCGCGGAGGTGGTCATCGTGAGCGAGAAGACCGGACAGAGCGACAAGAGCGGGACCGAGAGGGTCGGGCGGGCCGGGAAGGCCGTGGAGGCCGGCCGGGCCGGGGCGTACGAGGTGGTCGTGGTCGGTGGCGGCGCGGCCGGGCTGTCCGCCGCGCTGGTCCTCGGGCGGGCCCGGCGTCGCACCCTGGTCGTGGACGCGGGCGAGCCGCGCAACGCGCCCTCCGCGCACCTGCAGGGGTTCCTGTCGCGCGACGGCATGCCGCCGGCCGAGCTGCTGGCCGTGGGCCGCGAGGAGATCGCGCGGTACGGGGTCGAGCTGGTCCGGGACCGGGCGGTGGACGCCGTACGGGACGCCGGCGGTGAGTTCGACGTCACCCTGGCCGGCGGGCGCACGGTGCACGCCCGGCACCTGGTCGTCGCGACCGGGCTGAAGGACGAGCTGCCGAAGGTTGCGCGGCTCGCCGAGCGCTTCGGGCGGGACGTGCTGCACTGCCCTTACTGCCACGGCTGGGAGGTGCGCGACCAGGCCTTCGGGGTGCTGGCCACGACGGCGCTGAGCGTGCACCAGGCGTTGATGGTGACCCAGTGGTCCAAGGACGTGACCCTGTTCCTGCACGAGGTGGACGAGGCGGAGCTGTCCGACGACGATCTGCGCAGGCTGGCCGCGGCGGGGGTCGCCGTGGTGCCGGGGAGGGTGACGGAGGTCGTGGTCGACGACGACCGGCTGACCGGGGTCCGGCTCGCCGACGGGACGGCGCACGCCCGCGAGGCGCTGTTCGTCGCGCCGCGGGCCGTGCCGCGCACCGAGCTGCTGCGGCGGCTGGGCGCCGAGCTGAGCGAGACGCCGTTCGGCGCGTATCCGGTGATCGACGAGCGTGGGCTGACCAGCGTGCCCGGGCTGTGGGCGGCCGGCAACGCGAGCGGTTTCGCCGAGCAGGTGATCAACGCGGCCAGCCGGGGCTACCGGGCCGGCGCGGCGATCAACGGCGAACTGCTGTTCGCCGACCTCGACGCGGCGGTGGCCGCCCGGAGCGGGGCGGCGGCGGGGGCGTAGCCGCCCGGGCACGCCGCGCCGCGGCCGGGCACCGGCCCGCGGGCGGCGCGCCCCGCGGAGCCGGGCCGCCGTCCCGGGCCCCGCCGTGCACGGGCCGCAGGCCGCAGGCCCCACGCGCCCCGGGCGCCGGACCGCGCACCGGACGGGCCGGGACGTGCCGTACGCACCGGATCACCGCGCCGACCCCCCTTCCGGGCCGCGTGCATGGGCTGCGGGTCGTGGAGGGCGGGCCGGAGCGCACACCGTGCGCGGAGGCCACCGCGCACGGCGCGGTCGGACGGCCGAGCTGGTCGGACGACCGAGCAGACCGACGACCGGACAGACAGGCAGAGAGCCGGCCGGACACGCAGACGGCCGGATGGACAGCCGTCGAGCCGACCAGGCAGGTGGACGACCGAGCAAACGAGCAGGACGGGCCGGCGAGACAGACGGACGGCCGGACCGAGAAGCAGACGGCCGGCCAGGCAGACGGAGAGCGGGCGGCCGGACGAGCAGGCTGACGGCCGGGCGGGCGGCCGAGCAGCCGGCCGGACCGACGAGCGAGCGGCCGGACGGGCAGACAGACGGGCGAGCGGACGGACGGCCAAGCCGTCTGGCGAGCAGCAGGCAGACGGGCGGAGGGACGGCCCGGCGGACGGACGGGGCGGACCGACGGCCAGACAGACGGTCGGTCGGCCAGACGGACGGTCAAGCCGCCGGGCCGGCAGCCGACGGCCGGGCCGACAAGCGGGCGGGCGGACGGACAGGCAAGGGCGCGGCGGCGGTTCGCAGGTGTGAGGTGTCCCTCTCCGGTGCACCATGACTGCATGTTGCTCGCCCGGCTGGCACAGGTGTCGCGGGAGGTCGCGGCCACCTCGGCGCGGTCCCGGAAGACCGCCCTGCTCGCGGGGTTGTTCCGGGAGGCCGAGGCGGACGACGTTCCGATCGTCATCCCGTATCTGGCGGGACGGCTGCCGCAGGGGCGGCTCGGCGTCGGCTGGAAGGTGCTCGGCCGCCGGGTCGCACCGGCCGCCGAGCCGTCCCTCACCGTGGCCCAGGTGGACGCCCGGCTCAGCGAGCTGGGCAAGGTGTCGGGGCCCGGCTCACAGGCGGAACGCGCCCGTATCGTAGACGAGTTGATGGCGGCGGCCACCGAGGACGAGCAGCGGTTCCTGCTGGGGCTGCTCACCGGCGAGGTCCGGCAGGGCGCGCTGGAGGCGATCGCCGTGGAGGGGCTGGCGCAGGCCACGGGCGCGCCGTCCGCGGACGTGCGCCGGGCGGTGATGCTGGCCGGGTCGCTGCAACCGGTGGCCCGGGCGCTGCTCGCGGACGGTCCGCAGGCCCTGGACCTCTTCCGGCTCACCGTGGGCCGCCCGGTGCTGCCGATGCTCGCGCACAGCGCGTCCTCGGTGGCCGAGGCGGTCGACAAGCTCGGCGCGTGCGCCGTGGAGGAGAAGCTGGACGGCATCCGCGTCCAGGTGCACCGCGACGGCGACACCGTCCGCGTCCACACCCGCACCCTGGACGACATCACCGACCGGCTGCCGGAGGTGACCGCGGCGGCGCTGGAGCTGGCCGGGGAGCGGTTCATCCTGGACGGCGAGGTGATCTCCTTCGGCGCGGACGGCCGCCCGCGCTCGTTCCAGGAGACCGCCGGGCGCGTCGGCTCCCGGCTGGACGTGGCGACGGCCGCCGCGGCGGTCCCCGTCTCGCCCGTCTTCTTCGACGTGCTGTCGGCCGGCGACCGCGACCTGCTGGACCTGCCGTTCACCGAGCGGCACGCCGAGCTGGCCCGGCTGGTCCCGGAGCCGATGCGGGTGCGACGGTCGCTGGTCGCCGGCCCCGGCGAGGTCCGGCGGGCCGAGGACTTCCTCGCCGAGACCCTGGAGCGCGGCCACGAGGGCGTGGTCGTCAAGGCCCTGGACGCCCCCTACAGCGCGGGGCGGCGCGGCGCGTCCTGGCTGAAGGTCAAGCCCGTGCACACGCTCGACTTGGTGGTCCTGGCCGCCGAGTGGGGCCACGGCCGCCGCACCGGCAGGCTTTCCAACCTGCACCTGGGAGCCCGTGGCGGCGACGGCGGCCTCGTGATGCTCGGCAAGACGTTCAAGGGCATGACCGACACGATGCTGGCCTGGCAGACCGAGCGGCTGCGGGAGCTGGCGGTGGAGGAGCGGAGCTGGGGCGTGACCGTGCGCCCGGAGCTGGTCGTCGAGATCGCCTACGACGGCCTGCAGCGCTCCACGCGCTACCCGGCCGGCGTCACGCTCCGCTTCGCCCGGGTCGTGCGCTACCGGGAGGACAAACGCCCCGAGGAGGCGGACACCGTGGAGACGCTGCTGGCGGCACACCCGGAGGTGCGGCCGTGACGGACCGGCGGAACGAGTACGACGAGCAGGAGCGGCGAGAGCAGGGAGAACAGAGCGGGAAGCCGGATGCCCCGGTCCCGCCGGAGGACCCGGACCAGCCCGACCACCCGGAGGCCCCGCACCCGCCGGAGGCGCCGCCCCGCCACCGCGACCAGCGCGGCAGGCGCAGCGCTGGCCTCCTGTTGTTCCGCCGCGCCGGCGACGGTCCGGAGGTCCTGCTCGGGCACATGGGCGGTCCGCTGTGGGCCCGCCGGGACGTGGGCGCCTGGACGGTGCCCAAGGGGGAGTACACGCCGGACGAGCCCGCCTGGACGGCCGCCCGGCGCGAGTTCCAGGAGGAGCTGGGGCTCGCGCCGCCCGATGGCGAGCCGGTGCCGCTCGGCGAGGTCCGGCAGGCGAACGGCAAGATCGTGACCGCCTGGGCGGTGGAGGGCGACCTCGATCCGGCGGCGATCACTCCCGGCACGTTCTCCATGGAGTGGCCGCCGCGGTCCGGGCGCACCGCTCAGTTCCCGGAGATCGACCGGGTGGAGTGGCTCGGCCTCGACCGGGCGCGCGAGGTGATCGTGAAGGCGCAGGCCGCGTTTCTGGACCGGTTGGCTGAGCACTCGCGCTGAGGAGGGCCCACGCGTTGCGGCCGGAACCGCGGCGCGCGAAGGTCGAAGCACAGCCCGCTCCCAGGGAGGTCAGTCATGTCCATCGCCACGGTGAACCCGGCCAACGGCGAGACGCTCAAGACGTACGAGGCCATGGACGAGGAGGAGATCGAACGCCGGCTCCAGCTCGCCGAGGCCACCTTCCGCACGTACCGGACGACGTCCTTCGCCGAGCGCGCCAGGTTGCTGAACAGGGCCGCCGACCTGCTGGACGAGGACCAGCAGGAGATCGCCCGGGTGATGACGACGGAGATGGGCAAGCCGGTCAAGCAGGCCCGCGCCGAGGCGGCCAAGTGCGCCAAGGCGATGCGCTGGTACGCCGAGCGCGCCGAGGGACTGCTCACCGACGAGGAGCCCGCCGAGGCCGATGTGAAGGACTCCGGCGCCTCCCGGGCCCTGGTCCGCTACCGGCCGCTCGGCCCGGTGCTGGCCGTGATGCCGTGGAACTTCCCGCTGTGGCAGGTGGTGCGGTTCGCGGCGCCCGCCCTGATGGCCGGCAACGTCGGGCTGCTCAAGCACGCCTCCAACGTGCCGCAGACCGCGCTGTACCTGGAGGACCTGTTCCACCGGGCCGGTTTCACCGAGGGCTGCTTCCAGACCCTGCTGATCGGCTCCGGCGCGGTGGACGACATCCTGCGCGACGAGCGGGTCAGGGCGGCCACGCTCACCGGGAGCGAGCCGGCCGGGCGTGCGGTGGCCTCCACGGCCGGCGAGATGATCAAGAAGACGGTGCTGGAGCTGGGCGGCAGCGACCCGTTCGTCGTGATGCCGTCGGCCGACGTGGACCGGGCCGCGGAGGTCGCGGTGACCGCGCGGGTGCAGAACAACGGGCAGTCGTGCATCGCCGCGAAGCGGTTCATCGTGCACACGGACGTCTACGACGCCTTCGCCGAGCGGTTCACCGCCGGGATGAAGGCGCTGACGGTGGGCGATCCGATGCGCGAGGAGACGGAGGTCGGCCCGCTCGCCAGCGAGCGCGGCCGGGCGGACCTGGAGGAGCTGGTGGACGACGCCCGGCGCAGCGGGGCGCAGGTGCTGTGCGGTGGTGAACGGCCCGAGGGCCCCGGCTGGTACTACCCGCCGACCGTGCTGGCCGGCGTCACCCGGGAGATGCGCATCCACCGCGAGGAGGCCTTCGGCCCGGTCGCGACGCTGTACCGGGCGGACGACCTGGACGAGGCGGTGCTGATCGCCAACGACTCGCCGTTCGGGCTGAGTTCGAACGTGTGGACGCGCGACGAGGGCGAGGTCGACCGGTTCGTGCGGGATCTGGAGGCGGGCGGCGTCTACGTCAACGGGATGACCGCCTCGCATCCGGCACTGCCGTTCGGCGGGGTGAAGCGCTCGGGGTACGGGCGTGAGCTGTCCGGGCACGGAATCCGCGAGTTCTGCAACATCACCACGGTGTGGCACGGGGCGTGAGGCTTCCGCGGCTACGATCGCCTTTGTGAACCGCGAAGTGACTCTCCCTCTGATCGTCGACGACCGCGGTACCCTCCAGGTGGCCGCGGCCGACGTGAGCAAGCTGCTGCGGACGGTGGGCGGCCGGTGGCTGCGTCTGGTGGAGGCCGGGCAGGAGGGCCTCGACGAGGACACGGTGGCCGCCCTCACCATCGAACTGGCCAAGCTGGCTGACCGGATCGACGTGGCCTGCATCGCCCACAGCAGCGGGACGACGCCCTAGGACCACCGTCCTCGCCCGCCGGTTCCGCCTCCGCTCCCCCGCCGCCTCCGACGGCGTACCGAAGGGGCGGCCGCGCGCCGGACAGACCCGCGCCGCGTCGGGCGGGACACCCCCGCCCACGGACGCCGCACGCACGGAGCCGCGCCGACGCCGTACCCGCCGGCTCCGCGCGAGGCGCGGCCCCTCACCATCCCGGCCGAGCCGGACGGCCGCCGACGCCGTGCGGACCCGTCGGCGGCCGTTCGGCTGTGCGCGCGGAGCGGCGCGGGAAGCGGGGCCCGGCTCGCCGTGCATCGGCCACCGGCCGGCCGGACCGGACGGCCGCCGACGGCCGGGGGGGGCGCGCAGCGGCTGCGACCTGCGGTTTCCCCGCCCCTGAGAGGCTCCCGCCGTCCCGTCGCACGGCACCGCCGCCCTTGTCCGCCGCCGGACCTCCGTCGCCGGATTGGAGTAGTCCGGCGCGAGATCGTCGCTCTCCCGGGCGAAGGTGGGTGGACCACCCTTCTGGGTGCACAACCCTCTGACCGGGGGGCTACCGGCCTTCCGGAAGGCGAAAGCAGGCACGGCTCATGGCGACTTTGTGCAGACCTTCGGTGTCCGTTCCAGAGCACGTCATCACGATGGAGGAGACGCTCGACCTCGCGCGTTCCCACCACGCGGACCACCCGCAACTCCCGCTGGCCCTCCGGCTGATCGAGAACACCGGTGTGCGCACGCGGCACATCGTGCAGCCCATCGAGGAGACCTTGAAGCACCCGGGCTTCGAGGCGCGCAACAAGCTCTACGAGCAGGAGGCGAAGTCCCGCGTCCCCGCCGTCATCCAGCAGGCCCTCGACGACGCCGAACTCCTCACCACCGACATCGACGTCATCATCTACGTCTCCTGCACGGGCTTCATGATGCCCTCGCTGACGGCGTGGCTGATCAACGAGATGGCGTTCGACTCCACCACCCGTCAGATACCCATAGCCCAGCTCGGCTGTGCGGCCGGCGGTGCGGCGATCAACCGGGCCCACGACTTCTGCACGGCCTACCCCGACGCCAACGCGCTCATCGTGGCCTGCGAGTTCTGCTCGCTGTGCTACCAGCCGACCGACCTCGGCGTCGGCTCGCTCCTGTCCAACGGCCTGTTCGGCGACGGCATCGCCGCCGCCGTGGTCCGCGGCACGGGCGGCACCGGCGTCCGGCTGGAGCGCAACGGCTCGTACCTGATCCCCAAGACCGAGGACTGGATCGCGTACGACGTCCGGGAGACGGGCTTCCACTTCCTGCTGGACAAGCGGGTTCCCACCACGATGGAGCCGCTCGCCCCGGCCCTCCAGGACCTCGCCGGGATGCACGCGTGGGACGCGTCCGACCTGGACTTCTACGTCATCCACGCGGGCGGCCCGCGCATCCTCGACGACCTCAGCAAGTTCCTGAAGGTCGAACCGCACGCGTTCCGGTTCAGCCGGGCCACGCTCACCGAGTACGGCAACATCGCCAGCGCCGTCGTGCTGGACGCGCTGCGCCGGCTCTTCGACGAGGGCGTGCCCGAGGACGGCGCGCGCGGTCTGCTCGCCGGGTTCGGTCCCGGCATCACCGCGGAGATGTCGCTGGGCAGCTGGCAGAACGGGGGCCGGGGATGAGCGAGAGCGTGCTCACCACGGCCTCGGCCGGCCCGCCCCCGACCGGCACGGCCCCGGCCGTGGCGTGCCCGGCCACGACCCTGCCCCCGGTCCGGCACTGGCCGGCCCGCGACCTGACCGGCGTCGACTTCGACCCGGTGCTGGCCGAGCTGATGGAGGAGGGCCCGGTCACCCGGATCGAGCTGCCCAACGGCGAGGGCTGGGCGTGGCTGCTGACCCGCATGGAGGATGTGCGGCTGGTCGCCAACGACCCCCGGTTCGGCCGGGAGGCGGTCATGGACCGGCAGGTCACCCGGCTGGCGCCGCACTTCATCCCGAGCCGGGGCGCGGTCGGCTTCCTGGACCCGCCCGACCACAACCGGCTGCGCCGCTCGGTGGCCCCCGCCTTCACGGCGCGGGGGGTCGGGCGGGTTCGGGACAGCTCCCGGCGGATGCTGGACGAGATGGTCACCGAACTCATCGCGGCCGGCCCGCCCGCCGACCTCACCAGCGCGGTGCTCAGCCCGTTCCCGATCGCGGTGATCTGCGAGCTGATGGGGGTGCCCGCCGCAGACCGGCACGGCATGCACACCTGGACGCAGCTGATCCTGTCCTCCGCGCACGGCGCCGAGGTCAGCGAGCGGGCCAAGGAGGAGATGGGCGGGTACTTCGCGGAGCTGATCGACGCGCGCGCCGACAGCACCGAGGAGGACGTGGCCTCGCTGCTCGGCGCCGCCGTCGGGCGCCGGGAGATCACCCTGGAGGAGGCCGTGGGTCTCGCGGTGCTGCTCCAGATCGGCGGCGAGGCGGTCACCAACAACAGCGGGCAGATGTTCTACCTCCTGCTGACCCGTCCCGAGCTGGCCGACCGGCTGCGCGCCGACCCGACGATCCGCCCGCAGGCGATCGACGAGCTGCTGCGGTACATCCCGCACCGCAACGCGGTCGGGCTGTCCCGGATCGCGCTGGAGGACGTGGAGATCCAGGGGGTCCGGATCCGGGCGGGCGACGCGGTCTACGTGTCGTACCTGGCCGCCAACCGCGACCCGGAGGTCTTCGCCGACCCGGAGGAGATCGACTTCACGCGCAGTCCCAACCCGCACGTGGCCTTCGGCTTCGGCCCGCACTACTGTCCCGGCGGTCAGCTGGCCCGGATGGAGTCCGAGCTGCTGGTCGACGCCCTCCTGGACCGGCTGCCGGGGCTGCGCCTGTCGGTGCCGCCGGGTCAGGTGCCGTTCAGGAAGGGCGCGTTGATCCGCGGGCCCGAGGCCCTGCCCGTGACCTGGTGAGGTGCCCATGACGACCATCGAGCCACCGATCACCGCGATCGAGGTCCCCCCGGCCACCGGCGCCGACGGGCTGCTCGTGCCACCGGGGCACGGCCGGGTCGTGGAGACGGCCGCGCAGCGCGTGACGTACAAGGTGACCGGCTCGCACTCGCGGGCGGCCTCGACCTTCGAGGTGGAGGTCCCGCCGGGCTTCGACGTCGGCGCCCATGTGCACACGCGCAGCGAGGAGTTGTTCTACGTGCTGGAGGGCGAGCTGGACGTGCTCGCCTTCGAGCCGCGGGTCCGGACCCCGGACAACTGGCAGAGGTGGGAGTCCCGCTCCGGCAGGCGCGTGGTGCGGGCCACTCCGGGCACGGTCATCGTCGTGCCGCCGGGCTGCCCGCACGCGTTCGCCAACCCGACGCAGAGCCCGGCGAAGATGTTCTTCCAGGCCTCCCCGCCGCCGGACCACGAGCGGTACTTCGACGAGCTGCTGGAGATCCTCGGCGGTGGGGGCCCGCCGGACCTGGAGGCCATCGAGGCACTGCGCAAGCGGTACGACATCGAGCAGCTGACGCCGCTCAGGCACCGCTGACGCCGGCGGCACCCGTGCGCCCCACCCGTGTCCGACGGGGGGGCGCACGCGCGTGCGAGGTTCTCCCGGCGGACCGCTAGCGGATCGGCAGGCCCGAGATCGTGCGGGCGATCACCAGCCGCTGGATCTCGCTGGTGCCCTCGAAAATGGTGTAGATCGCGGCGTCCCGGTGCATCCGCTCGACCGGGTACTCGCGGGTGTAGCCGTTGCCGCCGAGGATCTGGATGGCCTGCGCGGTCACCTTCTTGGCGGTCTCGCTGGCGAACAGTTTGGACATCGAGCCCTCGGCAGCGGTGAACGGCCTGCCGTTGATCGCCATCCAGGAGGCCCGCCACACCATCAGGCGCGCCGCGTCGACGGAGGTCGCCATGTCGGCGAGCTGGAAGGCGACGCCCTGGTTGTCGATGATCGGCCGGCCGAACTGCTCACGGGTCCTGGCGTAGTCGAGAGCGACCTCGTAGGCGGCGCGGGCGGTGCCCACGGCCATGGCGCCGACGGCCGGGCGGGACGCCTCGAAGGTGGCCATCGCCGCGTTCTTGACGCGCTCGCCGCCCTTCTTGGCCTTCTCGCGTGCGCGGGCGAGGCGCTCGTCCAGCTTCTCCTTGCCGCCGAGCAGGCAGGAGCCGGGGACGCGCACGTTGTCGAGGATCACCTCGGCGGTGTGCGAGGCGCGGATGCCGTGCTTCTTGAACTTCTGGCCCTGGGAACAGCCCGGCGTGTTCGGCGGGATGATGAAGGAGGCGTGGCCCTTGGAGCCGAGTTCCGGGTCGACGGAGGCGACGACCACGTGGACGTTGGCGATGCCGCCGTTGGTCGCCCACGTCTTGGTGCCGTTGATCACCCACTCGTCCTTGGTCTCGTCGTAGACGGCGCGGGTGCGCATGGAGGCCACGTCGGAGCCGGCGTCGGGCTCGGACGAGCAGAAGGCGGCGACCTTCACGTCGTTGGCGTCGCCGTACATCTGCGGGATCCAGGTGCCGATCTGCTCCTCGGTGCCGTTGGCGAGGACGCCGACGGCGGCCAGGCCGGTGCCGACGATCGACAGGGCGATGCCCGCGTCGCCCCAGAACAGCTCCTCCATGGCCATCGGGATGCCGAGGCCGGTGGGGTCGAAGTACTGCTGGGCGTAGAAGTCCAGGGAGTAGATGCCGACCTTGGCGGCCTCCTGGATGACCGGCCAGGGAGTCTCCTCACGCTCGTCCCATTCGGCGGCCGCGGGCCGGATGACGTCGGCGGCGAACCCGTGCAGCCAGTCCCGGACCTCCTTCTGTTCGTCGTTGAGCTCCATGGTGAACTCGGCCATGTCCCCTCCAGCGGCGCACAGGCTTGTTACTTGCGGTAACACTACTGTGTTACCGATGAGTAGGAAAAGTCAAATCGCCTGGGCCTCTCGCCGGGACCAGGCCTGATCAGGGGGCGGGGTCTGGCGCTGGGGGCCGCCCACGCCGTTCGGGCAGTGGGGGAACACCGCAAGGCGGAGGAGGGCGTCACGGCGGAGCCGCGGCAGCCGACGACGACGCGGCGCGGGGCCCCTGCCCGAGGAGCTCGGGGGGCGGTGCCGGGCCCCGCGAGCCCGGCATGATCCGGACGAGAGGCCCTAGTCTCGTCAGTAGCCCGTTCGAGGCGCCGAGGCCGGTCAGTGTTAGTTTGCGCAGGCGTCACCGAATCAGCACGGGTGGGGAGAGATCATGGACACCACGCAGCGGACCGATCAGCAGCGGTCCGCCGACCGCCGACGGCGCGAGCTGCTGGAAGCCGCCGACCGGGTGGTGCTGCGCGACGGCCCTCAGGCCTCGATGAACGCCATCGCGGCCGAGGCCGGCATCACCAAGCCGATCCTCTACCGCCACTTCGGCGACAAGGGCGGCCTGTACGCCGCCCTCGCCCAGCGGCACACCGACGCCCTGCTCGACTCGCTGCGGGCGGCACTGGACGCCCCGGCCGAGCGGCGCGAGCGGGTCGAGTCGACGCTGGAGACCTATCTGGCGGCCATAGAGGCCCGTCCGCAGGTGTACCGGTTCCTGATGCATCCGGCGGAGGGCGGCCAGGGCGGCGACCAGGGCTTCGACGTCGGCAAGCACTCCGCGCCGCTGCTGCGCCGGATGGGCGAGGAGCTGGCGCGGGTCATCGAGGAGCGGCTCGACCTCGGGCCGGGCAGCCAGCAGCTGGCCCGGGTCTGGGGCCACGGCATCGTCGGCATGATGCACGCGGCCGGCGACTGGTGGCTGGGCGAGCGCCCGTGCTCGCGCACGGAGCTGGTGCGCAGCCTCGCCGACCTGCTGTGGGGACGCCTCGCTGCGGCCGGTGACAAGATCGGCGGCCCCGGCTTCTGAGAGGCCGCTCCCCCGGAGCCCCGCCCGACGGACCGGACCCGTGTCCGCGTCCCGGCGGACTCGACCCGCGACCTAGCTCCCGAGGTGCTCGCGCGGGCGGCTCGGCCCCCCTTCCCGTCGGCGGCCCGGCGGCACGCCGGACCCGCGTGTCCGACGGAGGTTCAGCCTGACCGGACCGGTTCCGGCATCTCATCTCGCACCTGATCAATTCCGGCGGTGCGGCCCCGGTTCCACGGCGCCCGCGCCGCCTGCCGGAGCGCCTTGCGCCGGCGCCGGCCCGTGAGATGGTCCACATACAGGCGGCCGTCCAGGTGGTCGCACTCGTGCTGGAGGCACCGGGCGAAGAAGCCGGTGCCCTCGACGGTGACCGGCTCCCCGGTGACCGTGAACCCCTCGACGACCGCGCGGTCACGGCGTTCGACGCCCGCCTCCAGGCCGGGCAGGGACAGACACCCCTCCGGGCCGCGGAAGAGCAGTCCGTCGGCGGCCACCAGCCGCGGGTTCACCAGGTGCCCCAGGTGCCGTACGTCCTCGTCGTCCGGGCAGTCGTAGACGAACACCCTGAGGTCCGTGCCCACCTGGTTCGCGGCCAGTCCGACGCCCCGGGCGGCGTACATCGTCGCGAACAAGTCCTCCACCAGCGCGGCCAGTTCGGGTCCAAAGTCGGTGACCTCGCGGCAGGGCGCCGCCAGGGCCGTGTCGCCGAGGAGGGTCAGGGGCCGCACGCGCCCGCGGGCGCCCGGGATCGAGCCGTTTCGCATGGCGGCAAGGGTACGGTCCTGGTGACCGCGCGATGGGCGCGCGGGCGCCGCGACCGTGCCGGGGTTCGGGAGCACGATCGGATCTCGATAGGCTGAGGTCCACACCACGTTGCCGGATGGCTCAGGCGCGGCGCGTACGCAAGGAGGATCGAGAACTGATGGCAGGCAACTCGGACCCGCTCACGCCGCGGGCCAAGCTGGCCGTGACCGCGGGCAAGGCGGTCGCGGCGGCATCGCGCGCCGCGGGGCGCGGCAGCGGTTCGGTGATCGGGGGCCGGGTGGCGCTCAAACTCGATCCCGACCTGCTGGCCCGGCTCGCGCAGCACCTGGACGTCGTCCTGGTGTCGGCGACCAACGGCAAGACGACCACGACCCGGCTCATCGCGGAGGCGCTGCGGGCGGCCGGTCCGGTGGTCTCCAACGCGCTCGGCGCTAACATGCCGGCGGGCATCACCTCGGCGCTGGCGGGCGGCTCGGACGCCAAGTTCGCGGTGATAGAGGTCGACGAGAAGTACCTCGCGGGCGTCGCCCGGGACACCGACCCCAAGTGCATCGCGCTGCTCAACCTCTCGCGCGACCAGCTGGACCGGGCCGCCGAGACCCGGATGCTCGCCGAGAACTGGCGAGAGGGCCTGGCCGGCTCCAAGGCCGTGGTGGTCGCCAACTGTGACGACCCGCTGGTCGTATGGGCCGCGTCCTCCTCCCCCAACGTCATCTGGGTGGCGGCCGGGCAGATGTGGAAGGACGACGCCTGGTCGTGCCCGTCGTGCGGCGGCGTGATGCAGCGCCCCGGCGACGACTGGTACTGCAACGAGTGCGGTTTCCGCCGGCCCACCCCCAGCTGGGCCCTGTCCGGCGACCACGTGCTGGACCCGCACGGCTCGGCCTGGCCGATCCACCTCCAGCTGCCGGGCCGCGCCAACAAGGCCAACGCCGCCTCGTCCGCGGCCGTCGCCGCCGTCTTCGGGGTGCCGCCGCAGGTCGCCCTGGAGCGGATGTACCAGGTGCAGGCGGTCGCCGGCCGCTACGACGTGGTGCAGTTCATGAACCGCGACCTGAGGCTGCTGCTGGCGAAGAACCCGGCCGGCTGGCTGGAGACGTTCTCGCTGATCGACCCCCCGCCGACCCCGGTGATCCTGTCGGTGAACGCGCGCGGCGCCGACGGCACCGACACCTCGTGGCTGTGGGACGTGGACTACACCCGGCTGACCGGCCACCCCCTCCTCGTGATCGGCGACCGCAAGCTGGACCTCGCGGTGCGCCTGGAGGTCGCGGGCCAGCACTTCCAGGTCTGCGAGAACCTCGACCAGGCGGTGCAGCAGGCGCCGCCCGGCCGGATCGAGGTCATCGCCAACTACACCGCGTTCCAGGACCTGCGCCGCCGCGTCGGCAACTGACCACGGAGGACGATCACTTCATGAGCGACAACCAACTGCGGCTGGTGTGGATCTACCCGGACCTGCTCAGCACCTACGGCGACCAGGGCAACGCGCTCGTCGTGGAGCGCCGGGCCCGGCAGCGCGGCCTGGACGTGGCCCGGCTGGACGTGCGCAGCGACCAGCCGATCCCGACCTCCGGCGACATCTACCTGATCGGCGGCGGCGAGGACCGGCCGCAGCGGCTGGCGGCGGAGCGGCTGCGCCGCGACGGGCACCTGTACCAGGCCGTGCAGAACGGCGCGATCGTCTTCTCGGTCTGCGCCGGCTACCAGATCCTCGGCCACGAGTTCGTCAACGACCTCGGCCAGCGCGAGCCCGGTCTCGGCCTGCTCGACGTGGTGTCGGTGCGCGGTGAGGGCGAGCGCTGCGTGGGCGACGTCCTCGGGGACATCGACCCGCGGCTCGGGCTGCCGCCGCTGACCGGGTTCGAGAACCACCAGGGCGTCACCCACCTCGGCCCCACCGCACGCCCGTTCGCCCAGGTCCGCATCGGCAAGGGCAACGGCACGGGCGACGGCACGGAGGGCGCGTACAACGACACGGTGTTCGGCACGTACATGCACGGGCCCGTGCTCGCCCGCAACCCGCAGATCGCCGACCTGCTGCTGAAGCTGGCGCTGGACGTCAACGCGCTGCCGCCCATCGACGACCACTGGTACGAGGCGCTCCGCGACGAGCGCATCGCGGCGGCGCAGCAGCCCGCGTGACCGGCCTCCTGCGGCGCGGCGCCCGTCGGCGCGGTGACCCGGCGGTGATCCGCGCAGCAGGAAACGGTTCTTCTCCACGGCCGCCGCGGTGCGGTCCCGACCGTGCGTACACCGGCCCGTCAGCATGCGGCAACCAGCCCGTCTGACGGGCCGTACGCACAGGTGAGCGGCCCCGTCCAGCAGGCGGACGCATGCTGCGGCCCTCCCCCCTGCTGCCGTTAGGGTGGCGGGGATCGAGCCGGACAGCGCGGTCCGGTCCCGTGCCCACGTGGAGAAGGTTGTTCGGGCTATGCGCATTGGTGTCCTCACGTCCGGCGGCGACTGCCCCGGTCTGAACGCCGTCATCCGGTCCGTCGTGCACCGTGCGGTCGCCGACCACGGCGACGAGGTCATCGGCTTCCGGGACGGCTGGAAGGGCCTTCTGGAGTGCGACTACCTCAAGCTCGACCTCGACGCCGTCGGCGGCATCCTGGCCCGTGGCGGCACCATCCTCGGCTCCTCCCGGGTCCGCCCCGAGCATCTGCGCGACGGAGTGGAGCGGGCCAAGGGGCACGTGCGGGAGCTGGGGCTCGACGCGATCATCCCGATCGGCGGTGAGGGCACGCTCAAGGCGGCCCGGCTGCTGTCGGACAACGGCCTGCCCATCGTGGGCGTGCCGAAGACCATCGACAACGACATCGCCGTCACCGACGTCACCTTCGGTTTCGACACCGCGGTGACCGTCGCCACCGAGGCGCTGGACCGGCTGAAGACCACCGCCGAGTCCCACCAGCGGGTGCTGATCGTGGAGGTCATGGGCCGCCACACCGGCTGGATCGCGCTCCAGTCCGGCATGGCGGCCGGCGCGCACGCCGTGGTCGTGCCCGAACGGCCCTTCGACATCGAGGAGCTGGCCAAGAAGGTCGGCGAGCGCTTCGAGGCCGGCAAGCGGTTCGCGATCGTCGTCGCCGCGGAGGGCGCCAAGCCGCTGCCCGGCACCATGGACTTCGACGAGGGCGGCAAGGACGTCTACGGCCACGAGCGGTTCGCCGGCATCGCCCGGCAGCTCTCCATCGAGCTGGAGGAACGCCTGGGCAAGGAGGCCCGGCCGGTCATCCTCGGGCACGTCCAGCGCGGCGGCACCCCGACGGCGTACGACCGGGTGCTGGCGACCCGGTTCGGCTGGCACGCGGTGGAGGCGGTGCACCGCGGGGAGTTCGGCCGGATGACCGCGCTGCGGGGCACCGACATCGTGATGGTGTCGCTGGCCGAGGCCGTGGAGACCCTGAAGACGGTGCCCGCGGACCGGTACGCCGAGGCGGAGTGCGTGCTGTAGGACACGTGCGGGTCCGAGCCGCCCCCGGTCGCGAGCGCGGCCGGGGGCGGCTCTACTCTGGGTGCGGACAGACAGCTGGGGACAGACGGCTGCGGATGCGCACAGCTGTGGTCCAACAGCGCACAACCCCCACGAAACAGGAGCCGGCGGATGGATCACAGCGGGCACGGCATGACCATGGATCTGCCGCCGTTCACGCTGGGACGCGGCCTCGAGTGGTCCACGGACCCGTTCTTCCTCGTCGCCTGCCTGCTCGGGCTCGTCCTGTACGGGTGGGGCGTGGTGCGGCTGCGGCGCCGCGGCGACTCCTGGCCGGTGGGCCGGACCGTCGCGTACGTCGTCGGTGTGCTGACCGTGCTGCTGACGATGTGCACCGGGCTGAACGACTACGGCATGGTCATGTTCAGCGTGCACATGGTGCAGCACATGGTGATCAGCATGCTGTCGCCGATCCTGATCCTGCTGGGCGCGCCGGTCACCCTGGCGCTGCGGGCGCTGCCGGTGGCGGGCCGGGGCCGCAAGGGCCCGCGCGAGCTGCTGCTGGCCCTGCTGCACAGCCGCTACATGCGGATCGTGACGCACCCGGCGTTCACCATCCCGATGTTCATCGCGAGCCTGTACGCGCTCTACTTCACGCCGCTGTTCGACTTCCTGATGGGGTCGCGGGCGGGTCACATCGCGATGATGGTGCACTTCCTCGCGGTCGGTCTGGCGTTCTTCTGGCCGATCATGGGCGTGGACCCGGGCCCGCACCGGCCGGGCCATCTGATGCGGATGCTGGAGCTGTTCGCGGGCATGCCGTTCCACGCGTTCTTCGGCATCGCGCTGATGATGGGCTCCACCCCGATGGTGAAGACGTTCGAGAACCCGCCCGCCTCGCTCGGCATCGACGCCCTGTCCGACCAGAGCGCGGCCGGCGGCATCGCCTGGGCGTTCAGCGAGGTGCCCTCGGTGCTGGTGCTGCTGGCGCTGCTGTTCCAGTGGTACCGCTCCGAGCAGCGGCAGGCCAAGCGCAAGGACCGGGCCGCGGACCGCGACGGTGACAAGGAGCTGGCGGCGTACAACGCCTATCTGGCGTCGCTCAACGCGCGCGGGAACTGACCTCCCCGCACTTCGCGCCCTCACGCGCCGTCCCGCCCCACACCGCCACGCCTCTCCGGCCGCGCGCCGTTCCGCGCCCCCGCGCCCGTTTCCGCATCTGTGGCGCCCCGGGAGTGAAACGGGGGCACCATGGAGGGGAAGCGGACGTGAGGAGGGGTGTCGTGATGCCCGGTTCGACGGACGGTTCCACGAGAGCCATGGGGGCGCTCACGGTGGGCGCCCTGGTGGTGGTGTCGGCCTATTCGGTGGCGATCGGCGCCAACGGGTGGCTGTGGTTCGGGTGGGTCGTGCTGGGGCTGGTGACGCTGGGCATGGTGGTCACCCGCGGTTCCTGAAGCGGGCCGGACACGCGGTTTGCCGGTCCGTCGGTCACGACCGCCGGGCCGCTCAGTCGCCCGTGAGGTTCCCGAGCCGTCCGGCCGAGTGGACGCCCGGCTGGTACTTGGGCAGCCGGACGGTGATCTTCATCCCGGCGCCCGGCGCGGTCTCCAGGACCAGGCCGTGGTCGTCGCCGTACACCTGGCGCAGCCGGTCGTCGACGTTGGACAGGCCGATGCCGCCGGAGGGACTGTCCTCGCCGGCCAGGATGCGGCGCAGCAGCCGCGGGTCCATGCCGGCGCCGTCGTCCTCGATGACGACCAGGGCCTCGGCGCCCGCGTCCCGTGCGGTGATGCGGATGCGGCAGGTGCCGGCCTTGCCCTCCAGGCCGTGCTTGACGGCGTTCTCCACCAGGGGCTGGAGGCAGAGGAAGGGCAGGGCGACGGGCAGCACCTCGGGGGCGATCTGCAGCGTCACCGCGAGCCGGTCGCCGAAGCGGGCCCGCACCAGCGACAGGTAGTGCTCGATGGCGTGGAGCTCGTCGGCGAGCGTGGTGAAGTCGCCGTGCCGGCGGAACGAGTAGCGGGTGAAGTCGGCGAACTCCAGCAGCAGCTCGCGGGCGCGCTCGGGGTCGGTGCGCACGAACGAGGCGATCACGGCGAGCGAGTTGTAGACGAAATGGGGGGAGATCTGGGCGCGCAGGGCCTTGATCTCGGCCTCGATCAGCCGGGTGCGGGAGCGGTCGAGGTCGGCGAGTTCCAGCTGGACGGAGACGAACCGGGCGACCTCGGCGGCGGCCCGTACCAGCACGGCGGACTCGCCCGGCGCGCAGGCCACCAGGGCGCCGTGCACGCGGTCGTCCACGGTGAGCGGGGCGACCACCGCCCAGCGCACCGGGCAGTCGGGGGTGTCGCAGTCGATGCGGAAGGCCTCGCCGCGCCCGGTGTCCAGGGGGCCGGCGAGACGTTCCATGATCGCGTCGCGGTGGTGGGCGCCGACGCCGTCCCAGGCCAGGACGCGCCGGTCGTCGGTGAGGCAGAGGGCGTCGGTGCCGAGCAACGTGCGCAGCCGTGGGGCCGACTTGCCGGCGGTCTCCTCGGTGAGACCCGCGCGCAGTGGGGGCGCGGCGAGGGAGGCGGTGTGCAGGGTGCGGAAGGTGGCGTGCTCGACGGGGGTGCCGAGGCCGCCGAGGGCCGGAGGGCGGGCGGTGCGCCGGCCGAGCCGGAACCCGGCGGCCAGCAGCGGCAGCACGGCGACGCACAGTCCGGCGAGGAATCCGCTCATGCCTTCGCCTCCGCGCCGAGTTCCTCGGGCAGATGGAACCGGGCCAGGACGGCGGCCGTTCCGGCGGGGACCTTGCCGGGGGTGGCGAGGGAGACCAGCACCATGGTGAGGAAGCCGAGTGGCACCGACCACAGGGCGGGCCAGGCGAGCAGCGCGTGCAGCGGTCCGCTCCCGGCGAGGCCGGCCATCGTCGCGGTGACGGCGACGAGCGCGGCGCCGCCGCCCACGAGCATGCCGGCGGCGGCGCCGGGCGGGGTGAGCCGCCGCCACCAGATGCCGAGGACGAGCAGCGGGCAGAAGGAGGAGGCGGAGACGGCGAAGGCGAGGCCGACCGCGTCGGCGACGGGCAGCGAGCCGACCAGGACGCTCGCGGCCAGCGGCACGGCCATCGCGAGCACGGTGCCGAGCCGGAAGTGCCGTACGCCGCGCGCGGGCAGGTGGCCGCGCGAGGGCAGCACGTCCTGGGTGAGCACTCCGGCCACCGCCATGGTGAGGCCGGAGGCGGTGGACAGGAACGCGGCGAAGGCGCCGCCGGCGACGAGCGCGCCCAGCAGGTCGCCGCCGAGGCCGCCGAGCACCCGGTCGGGCAGCAGCAGGACGGCGGCGTCGGCGTTGCCGGTGAGGGTCAGCTCGGGGGCGTAGAGCCGGCCGAGGGCGCCGTAGAGCGGCGGCAGCAGGTAGAACGCGCCGAGCAGGCCGAGGACGGCGACGGTGGTGCGGCGGGCGGCGACGCCGTGCGGGCTGGTGTAGAAGCGGACGACGACGTGCGGCAGGCCCATGGTGCCGAGGAAGGTGGCGAGGATCAGTCCGTAGGTGGCGTACAGGGGGCGCTCCTCGCGGCCGGTGGCGAGCGAGGCGGACATGCCGCCGGTGCCGGCGCGGTCGGCCTCGGGGACGGTGGCGCCGGCGGCGAAGGTGAGGCGGGTGCCGCGTTCGACGTGGTGGGGGCCGGCAGGCAGGGTGACCCGGCGGCCGTGCAGGGGGCGGCTGTCGACGGCGCCGCTGACGGTGACGGTGAGCGGGCTGTCCAGCCGCAGGTCGAGGGTGGCGTCGACGCGGACGGTGCGCTGTTCGCGGAAGGCGGCCGGTTCGGCGAAGGCGCCCCGGGGCGCGCCGTCGTGCTGCCAGGCCAGGGCGAGGAAGAGGACGGGGACCAGCAGGGCGGTCAGTTTCAGCCAGTACTGGAAGGCCTGGACGAAGGTGATGCTGCGCATGCCGCCGGCGGCGACCGTGGCGACCACGACGACGGCGACGATGACCCCGCCGAGCGCGGCGGGCGCCCCGGTCAGCACGGCGAGGGTCAGTCCGGCGCCCTGGAGCTGGGGTAGCAGGTAGAGCCAGCCGACGCCGACGACGAAGCCGCCCGCGAGCCGGCGCACGCCCTGGGAGGCGAGCCGGGCTTCGGCGAAGTCGGGCAGCGTGTAGGCGCCGGAGCGGCGCAGCGGGGCGGCGACGAACAACAGCAGGACGAGGTAGCCGGCGGTGTAGCCGACCGGGTACCAGAGCATGTCGGGGCCCTGGACGAGGACCAGTCCGGCGATGCCGAGGAAGGAGGCGGCGGAGAGGTACTCGCCGCTGATGGCGGCGGCGTTCAGGCGCGGGCCGACGGTGCGGGAGGCGACGTAGAAGTCGGAGGTGGTGCGGGAGATGCGCAGGCCGAAGGCGCCGACCAGGACGGTGGCGACGACGACGAGGGCGACGGCGGGGACGGTGTAGGCGGAGTTCACGTGCGGGCGGCCTCAGCGGTCCTCGACGAGCCGGACGAAGTCGCGTTCGTTGCGTTCGGCGCGGCGCACGTACCAGCGGGCGAGCAGGACGAGGGGGGCGTAGAGACAGAAGCCGAGGACCGCCCACTTCAGGCGGCGGGGCTCGGGGGCGGCGGCGAAGACCAGCGGCAGCGGGCCGACGAGCAGCACGAGGACCGCGAACACCGCGAGGGCGGTGCGCAGTTGGCTGCGCATGAGGGAGCGGACGTAGGTGTGGCCGAGGGTGGTCTGCTCGTCGATCTCGGTGCGCGGCCGGTAGTGGCCCGGGGCCCGGCGGGTGCGGCGGGGCGGCCCGGTGACGACGACCCGGCGTTCGCCGGCGTCCTGCGGCATGGCGTACGTCCCTCCTAGCGCGCGGTGCCGCGCATCAGCAGGTCCCTCAGCTCACGCGCGTGGCGGCGGCTGACCTGGAGTTCCTCGCCGCCGACCAGCACGCTCACCGAGCCGGCGTCCAGGCGGAGTTCTCCTATGTGGCGCAGGGCGACCAGATGGCGGCGGTGGATGCGGACGAAGCCGCGCCCGCGCCAGCGTTCCTCCAGGGTGGACAGCGGGATGCGCACGAGGTGGGCGCCCTGGGGGGTGTGCAGACGGGCGTAGTCACCGCGGGCCTCGACGTGGGTGATGTCGTCGACGGCGACGAAGCGGGTGACGCCGCCGAGTTCGACGGGCAGGTGGTCGGGGTCGGGTTCGCTCACCGGTATCCGGGGTGCGGCGGCGCGCATCTGGTCGGCGCGGCGCACGGCCTCGGCCAGGCGTTCGCGGCGGACGGGTTTGAGCACGTAGTCCACGGCCTTGAGGTCGAAGGCCTGCACCGCGAAGTCCTCGTGGGCGGTGACGAAGACGACCAGGGGCGGGGCGGCGAAGCCGGTGAGCAGCCGGGCCAGGTCGAGGCCGTCGAGGCCGGGCATCTGGATGTCGAGGAAGACGACGTCGACGGCGTCGGGTCCGTCCGGGCCGCTCTCGAGCGCCCGGTTGATGCGGCGCAGTGCCTCGGTGGCGTCGCCGGCCCCTTCGGCGGCGGCGATGCGGGGGTCGGCGTTGAGCAGGTAGAGCAGTTCCTCGAGCGAGGGGCGTTCGTCGTCGACGGCGAGGGCGCGCAGCATGAACGTGGAGTGTAGGGGCGAAAGCCGGGCCTGGACATGTTCCGGGCACGGGCGTTCGCGCTGGTTACAGTGCTGACATGAACAGCAGGCCCGCGCCGTTCGACGGCCTCGACCGGAAGATCCTCACCGCCCTGATGGCGAACGCCCGTACGAGCTTCGCGGAGATCGGGGCGGGCGTCGGGCTGTCGGCGACGGCCGTGAAGCGGCGGGTGGACCGGCTGCGCGAGGCGGGCGTGATCACCGGGTTCACGGCCACGGTGAAGCCGTCGGCGATGGGCTGGCGCACGGAGGCCTACGTCGAGGTGTACTGCGAGGGCGCGGCGCCGCCGCGGCGGCTGGCGGAGGTGGTGCGCAACCATCCGGAGATCACGGCGGCGATGACGGTGACCGGCGGCGCGGACGCGCTGCTGCATGTGCGGGCGCGGGACGTGGAGCACTTCGAGGAGGTGCTGGAGCGGATCCGCACGGAGCCGTTCATCCGCAAGACGATCAGCGTCATGGTGCTCTCCCATCTGCTGCCGGACAGTCCGGAGGCCGGTGCCAGCCATCCCGCGCCGCAGTGACGCAGCGCTCGTGCGCGGGAGCGGCTGAAGACGCAGCGATGCTGCACGAACACGCAGGGTTCGTTTCTTGTCGTCCGTGCGGGCCGCTTCCTACCTTGGTGTCAACCCTCAGTCGACACCCGGGAAACGGAGGAACCCCTCTGTGTCCGAAACGCGTGTGCCGCGCCGGCGGCGCTTCCTCGTCTGCGAACCCAGACACTTCGCCGTGCAGTACGCGATCAACCCCTGGATGCGTCCGGACCGTCCGGTGGACGTCCCGCTCGCCCAGGCCCAGTGGCGGGCGCTGATCGACGCCTACCGCGCCCACGGTCACACCGTCCAGACCGTGGAACCCGTGCCCGGTCTGCCGGACATGGTCTTCGCCGCCAACGCGGCCGTCGTGGTCGGCGGGCGCGTCTTCGGCTCCCTGTTCAAGGCGCCCGAGCGGCGTCCGGAGTCGGCGCCCTACGACACGTGGTTCAAGTCGGCCGGCTTCGACGTCTACCGTCCCGAGTCGGTGTGCGAGGGCGAGGGCGACTTCGTCCCGGCGGGCCGCTGGGTGCTGGCCGGCACCGGCTTCCGCACCACCCGGGAGGCCCATCGCGAGGCGCAGGAATTCCTGGGCGTCCCGGTGATCGGGCTGACCCTGGTGGACCCGTACTTCTACCACCTGGACACGGCGCTGTTCGTCCTCGACGACGAGAACATCGCCTACTACCCGGAGGCCTTCTCGCCCGGCAGCCGCGAGGTGCTGGCCCGGCTCTACCCGGACGCGGTGATCGCCACCCGCGAGGACGCGATGGCCTTCGGGCTGAACTCCGTCTCCGACGGCCGCCACGTGTTCGTCTCCCCCGGTGCGACGGCGCTCGCCGAGCAGCTGGCGCACCATGGATATCTGCCCGTCCCCGTCGACCTGTCCGAGTTCCACAAGGCGGGCGGCGGCATCAAGTGCTGCACCCAGGAGATCCGCTCATGACCGCACCCGCACGCACCCGCACCTCCGACGAGCTGATCCGCGCCGAGGAGCCGGTGCTCGCGCACAACTACCACCCGCTGCCGGTGGTCGTCGCCCACGCGGAGGGCGCCTGGGTGGAGGACGTGGAGGGCCGCCGCTACCTGGACATGCTGGCCGGCTACTCGGCGCTGAACTTCGGTCACCGCCACCCCGCGCTGATCGAGGCGGCGCACCGCCAGCTCGACCGGCTCACCCTCACCTCGCGCGCCTTCCACAACGACAAGCTCGCCGGCTTCGCCGAGCGGCTGGCGCGGCTGACCGGCCAGGACATGGTGCTGCCGATGAACACCGGCGCCGAGGCGGTGGAGAGCGGCATCAAGGTCGCCCGCAAGTGGGCGTACGAGGTCAAGGGGGTGCCCGCCGACCGGGCGACGATCGTGGTCGCGGCGGACAACTTCCACGGGCGGACGACGACGATCGTCAGCTTCTCCACCGACGAGACGGCGCGGTCCGGGTTCGGGCCGTTCACTCCCGGTTTCCGGATCGTGCCGTACAACGACCTGGCGGCCCTGGAGGCCGCGATCGACGGGACGACGGCGGCGGTGCTGATCGAGCCCGTGCAGGGTGAGGCCGGCGTGATCGTCCCGGAGGACGGCTATCTGACCGGGGTGCGGGAGCTGACCCGCCGGGCGGGCTGCCTGTTCGTCGCGGACGAGATCCAGTCGGGCCTCGGCCGTACCGGGCGCACTCTCGCCGTCGAGCACGAGAACGTCGTCCCGGACGTGGTGCTGCTCGGCAAGGCGCTGGGCGGCGGCATCGTGCCGGTGTCCGCGGTGGTCGGCAGCAGGGAGGTGCTCGGCGTGCTGCGGCCGGGCGAGCACGGCTCGACCTTCGGCGGCAACCCGCTGGCCGCCGCGGTCGGCACGGCGGTGGTCGAGCTGCTGGAGACCGGCGAGTTCCAGCGCCGGGCCGCCGAGCTGGGGGCCGTGCTGCGCGAGGGGCTGACCGATCTGGTCGGCCGGGGCGTGGTCGGGTTCCGCGCGCGCGGACTGTGGGCGGGCGTCGACGTGGACCCGGCCATCGGCACCGGCCGGGAGATCAGCGAGCGTCTGATGCGGGAGGGCGTCCTCGCCAAGGACACCCACGGCTCCACGATCCGCCTGGCCCCGCCGCTGACGATCACGGAGACCGAACTGCGCTCGGCCCTCGGCACGTTGGCGAAGGTGCTCACCGCGTGAGCACCCGTCGCACCGAAGGGCCGCGTGACCTGGCGTGACACGCCGAGTGGGGGCGTCCTGAGCGGGGCGCCCCCGTCGCCGTGCCGGCCGGCCTACTGGTTGGACCTCGCCGCGCTGATGTCCCCGAGCGCCGAGTCGGGGTCCCGCTCGATGGCGAGATCGCCGATGGAGAGGATGCCCACCGCGTGCCCGTGGTCGACGACCGGGACCCGGCGCACGGAGTGCTCGCGCATCAGCCGCACCGCCTGGTCGACGTCCTCGTCGGGGGTGATGGTGACGATGTCGTCGCTGCACGCCGAGGCCACGGTGCGCTGTTCCTGGTCGCCGCCCTCGGCGAGCGAACGGACCACGAGGTCGCGGTCACTGACCAGGCCGCGCAGTTCGTCGCCCTCGGTCACCAGCACGATGCCTATGTCCTCGTCGCGCATCTTCTGGGCGACCGCCGTGACCGAGGTCTGGGGCTCCACCGTCACCAGTCGGCTGGTCATGATGTCGCGTACGTGCTGAGCCATGACGCCTCCCTTCGTCAGGTCGTGCGGTGCCGTTCACCGCGTCGCCGACGCCGGGTACCCGGCGTCGGCGCGGCCGCCCGCGGCATCCGGAGGGGGGCGTGCCGGTCGCCGGTCGGGCTGGGGGTTCCCGGCC